>NZ_JBFBBY010000058.1:0-44692 GCF_040682875.1 Amycolatopsis sp. NPDC051071
GGCGCCGGTACCCGAGCCCACCGAACACCTCGTGAGTGTTTTGGGTCGTTAGAACGACCCAAAACACTCACGGGTCACCGAAGGCCCTGCGTGATGGCCTCGTCCAACCCTTCCAGCCCGCTGAGTGCCGCGCGCAGTTCGGCGGCGTACTCAGCGGTCCCGGCCCGCAGACCCCGCTCGACGACGCCGACGGTGTCGAGCGCCTCGACGCCCCCACTGCTCATCGCGGCGACGGACTCCTTGACGACGGCACCCAGCAACAACTCCTCGGGCACTCCCGGCGTTCCTTCCAGCGGCCAGACGAGATCGTCCAGCACACCCTGCCCGCCGACCTCGCGGACCAGACCCGCCGCGGTGATCCCCGGCACCCGGAAACCCTCCTGCACCACCGCGCGGACGTTCAGGCTGTTCGACAGCCAGTACAGCAGCTGCGCGTTCATCTCCTGTTTGACCGGCTTCGGGGTCAGCCACAGCGTGAGGTTCACGTAGTACTCGGTGAGCCTGTCGAGCACCTCACCGCCCTTCTGGAAACCCCACAGGTTGAGGTCGAAGTAGTGGTGCCACGTGGAATCGGCGACGATCCGGCCGACCCCGGCGGCGGCACCGTCGTACACGCTGCTCACGCCGTAGACCTGACCGTCACGTTTGTCCGTGCCGCGTGCGACGATCTCGGGCTTTGGCTGACCCGCGCGCCCCGACGGCCAGACGTCCGCCGGGTACTGCTCGGGGATCAACAGCTGCCCCTCGTGCATATGGTCCGGGAAGACCGTGATCGGACCGCGCCTGCCCTGGAACAACGCATGCGGCCTGCCGCCTTGTTTCCGCAGGATCAGCTCCTGCGGATACGGGTCGAGGTCGTTCGGAATGGGCGCGTTGATGTCGCTGCCCCACGGATCGGGCTGGTGGGTGTTGTGACTGAACTCGATACTCGAATCCGGCCGGTCGTTCCACACGCGCAGCTCTCCCGCTCGCGGCACCCGATGTCCCAGTGCCCGCCCCAGATTCAGATAGTCGGGCAGGGACGGGTCCGCTTCCGGCGGCCGCGGATTGGAATGGTCGCCGCAAATCAAAACCCCACCACCGGCGTCCATCCAGACTCGCAGCGCGGCGACCTCCGAGTCCACGAGCTCGTTTTCCGGCTGCCCCGGCAGATCACACGGCAGCAAACCGAAAAACCATACCTGCTCGTATCGGCCGAGTACGTCGGCCGTGAGCTTGTTGACGGCGTGCCCACCGTCGTGTCTATTGATCAAGTCGACCTCGAAATGCGCGAAGAACGGCTCGTTCTCCAGGATCAACCGGCGAAGAGTGCCCAGCGAAAAGCCATTGTTACCACTGAGTCCTACGATATCCGTATAGAACAGGACCCTGACCTTCGGCTTCGCTTCCGGACTCACTTGATCAGCGGCAATACGTGCGTCGAACATCGATACCCCCTTGCTGCAGCGATATGCCGTCCTCCCCGGCACCGCTGTCCCTTCCACGTATACCTGAACTTCCAGTGGGCCACCCGCCGCGATCAGGAAATCGGCGTGGTGGTGAATTCCCCGTTCGGTGTGCAGGCATCCCGCGAGTTCGTGCACGAGACGGCCAAGGTGACGCGCTCGCCGGGTGCGACCAGCGGCGGGTTGTTCGGCCGGAAGGTGAGTCCGCCGCCCGCCACCTGGGCGAGATTGAAGGTGCCGACGACCGTGCCGCCGTGCCGGATCTGCACCTGCCCGGTGTCCGCGCCGGGATTCCGCAACAGAACCGAAGTGACCTGATAGCGCGGACCGGAAGGGAGGACGTAGGAGAACAATTGTGGTCCACCACCTACATTGGGGTAGGCCTCGGCGCGGATGACGAACGTGGTCGTGGCAGGCGCACGGGACCCCGTGCCGTCCGCGCCGTCGGTG
The DNA here is from genome assembly GCF_040682875.1 of Amycolatopsis sp. NPDC051071. Lineage (NCBI taxonomy): Bacteria > Bacillati > Actinomycetota > Actinomycetes > Pseudonocardiales > Pseudonocardiaceae > Amycolatopsis > Amycolatopsis sp. NPDC051071. Next base: position 1,896 of record NZ_JBFBBY010000058.1, read on the forward strand.
CCGCTGGTCCCGTCGGTCGTCGCGGCGGACGTACTGGACGCGCTGCTGGGACTCGCGGAGGAGCTCGGTGGGGCCGAAGAGGACGGCGATGACGACGATGACGGCGGAGTGGAGGACGCGGCCGAACTCGCCGGTGGCGACGTGCTCGCGATCGACACCGGCCGTTGCCGCAACAAGGTCGTCACGATCAGTACGAGAATCAGCAGCAACGCGAACAACAGGGCGAAAAGCCAGAAGAACCGGCGCGGGATCAGGGCCGCCTGGTCGAATTCCGCGGCGATCTCGATCGGGTCGGCGTCTGGTGCCTGCACTTGGATGACGAACGGGATCCGCCGGTTCTGCCCTTTCCAGAAGTACTTCTTCGGCCGGGCGACGATCCGGATGAAAGTGGCGGCACCGGGTTCCAGCACCGGGCTGTGCGGTCGCAGCCGGAAGGTCAGCTTGGCGTCCGGATCACTGGCGGTGATCTCCACCGGATGCGGATGGTTCCCCAGGTTGTCGACGGCGAGGGTGTGCTTGCCCGCCCGTCTGCCGGAGGACGTCACGGGCACGATGGCGGCGTCGTGTTCGGTGAACGGGGCGACGACGACCGTGCCCTCCTGCACGACGGATCCGCCGGGATCCTCGCGAGAGGACACCCGCAGTGCGAACGGATGCTCCCCGGCGAGGACTTCCGAGGACTTCGATGGCGCGAAGGTCAGTTCGACGGTGACTTCCTGCTGCGGCATGAGATTCGCGCGTGCCGGTTTGATCTGGGTCCAGTCCCCGGCATCGCCGAGCACACCGAATACGAACTGGTCCACCACCGCCGAGTTGTTGCGCACCAGCACATGGCAGCGAGCGGCCGCGCCGGGAGCGACCTCGACCTCGGTCGTACGCAGAGTCGCGCTCACTGCCATGCCGATCAGCCTGCCAGCGCGGCGTCGTCCGGTCAGCGTGGGACGAGCCGGTCATCCGGCCCGGATTCGGTTGTCCTGATGGGCAAACCCGCTGCCCGTCAAGACACATTCTCCGCGACGCAACGGACGCCGTGAAGGCCTCCTTCCCTGCTTTGCGGGCAGGAAAGGAGGCCTTCACGGCGTCGGTAAGAGGGCTACTTGAGGGCGAAGAATTCGAGTTCGCTCATCGAGACGGCCTGACCCCCGGTTCCGTTGTAGACATCGATCACCTCCACCGTCACCGAGGTCACCAGCGTGCTGTTCGTCAGGTCGATCGTCTGCGCCTGCGAACTGTCCTGCGGGAGGATGTTCTCGCTCTTGCCGGTGTTGTAGGTGAACCGCAGGATCGACGGCCGCCCGTCCCGTGCGTAGCCATCACTCGAACCGGAGTGAAGAATGATGCTGCGCAACAGGAAACTGTCGTCGAACCGGAAGGTCAGTTTGGGTTTGGCACCAGTGAGCGGCGCGGACCAGTAGGTGTCCTTGTAGGTGTCCACGAGCAGGTTGGGGCCGTGCCCGGGGACCACGGTCGCCGACTGCACCACCGACGGGCGGACCGGGTCCAGCGTCGGGATGACCTTGCGGTACAACGCCCTCGCGTTGTCGATCACAGTGGCCCGGAACGGCGGATACAGGATGTAGACCAGCCCGACGAGCACGCCGAGAAGCAGCAAGACGGCCCGCAGCCTCCGCAGCGAGAGCCTCCTCTGCCACGACCGGTGTTCCCTGGTTCCCTTCTGCCCAGGCCTGGTCCCCGCCGGGAGTTTCTTCTTGCGGCGCCGGAAGATCCTCCGCCACCACACCAAGTGGACGGTCCCGGCGTCGGCGAGCGACTCGCCGCAGCGGCTGCAGAAATTGCGGAGCGGCGCATTGCCCTCACCGCAGACCGCGCAGACCAGGTCGCCCGGCTCCAGTCTGCGAGTGGGTTTGGTCCGCACGATTGCCCTGGTCTTTTTGATCGCCGGGGCCGGTGGCAGTTCGGGCGGCACCTCGGGGCGCGCCTCGGCGAGACCGGTCACCGGTTGCGCCAGCGACGCGACGAGGTCCGGATCGAGCGCCGTCGGCTTCGGCGCGGGCAGCACTTTCGTTCCGGTGGCGGGTGGCGGCGGCACTGTCTTGCCCGCACCCGGCGGTGGTGGTGGCAACGCCTTCCCCGGTGGTGGCGGCAAGGCTTTCCCAGGCGGTGGCGGCAATCCCGCCTTACCCGCGCCCGGCGGCGGAGGCAGCGCTTTGCCCGCTCCCGGTGGCGGCGGCAGTCCGGCCTTACCCACCGCCGGTGGCGGAGGCGGCACCTTCACCGGCGGAGGCGGCGGCGCCTTGCCCGGCGCCGTCTTGCCGATCGCCAGCGGTGGTGGCGGCGGGAACTTCGCCGCTCCCCCACCGGCCGGTTCCTTCGCCACCGGTACCTCGCCACCCGACCACGCCGCCACCGCGGCGGCGCCCGATCGTGGCTTCTTCTCCACGTAGACCCGCTCGGGCAGCCATGACCGGATTCGACGGCGTACTCGTTGCCACCACGTGACTTTCTCCTCGACCGGGGCAGGCGGCTCTTCCACCACGACCACGACTTCGGGTGGCGGCGCGATCTTCTCGCCGTTCCATTCCAGGAATTTGCCGCAGTCGCCGCAGAAGGCATAGCTGTCGTCGTTCTGGTTGCCGCACATCGTGCAGATGATCATCTGATCACCTCCAGGGTGTGGCCGACGTGCACTGGTTTGGCCGCGCGGATCACCGCGGCGACGGCGTCATCGGACAACGCCCGCGGATCACGGGGCCGCACGACCACCCGCACCCAGTGATCGACGTCGGACGGCGGATCCGGCCGGGGCCGCACCGACCAGGAAGTCCCGCCGCTCTCGGTGATCTCGACGTCGCCGTCGACCACGACGTCCAGATGGCGGCGCAGACCTGCCATCGTGCCCCGCATCCGGAACAGATCCACCGCCTCGGCCACCACGGCCCGCTGCACGGAGATCGGCCAGCTCTCGTCCAGCAGCACGCCGAACCAGCTCGACAGCCACCGGACGAACTCCTCCGGCGCGAGCCGGGGATCGAGATAGCCGTGCACGCAGTCGATGACGTTGATGAGCGGTGCGAGGACGTCGTCGAACGCCTCGGTCCAGCGCACCGCGAACTCGCTTTCGCCGAACACCGCGGGCAGCTGCCCGATCAGCGGATACGGGGACGGCATCACTCGCTCGACGGCCGTGGTCATGACCGCTCCACCCGGATCTGGTGGTCGTAGGAGAAGACCAGGCCGCCGGGACCGACCGGGAGCCGGGTCACCTCTTCGCCGCGTTCGCCGGTGACCGGGTTGGCGCCGTAGAGCCGGGCGTCCTCCACCAGGTCCACGCCCTGGACGGACTGGAGCAGGGCGAAGATCTCGCCGTGGGACACCCGGCGGCCGAACTCCCAGCCGGTGCCGTCGTCCCCGCCGGTGAGCGGATTGAGGTAGCCGTACAGCGTGTCCAAGGCCCGTGCCCGGATCTCGTCCGGGTCGAGCCGGGTGCGGGCGACGAGCCTCGCGACCACGGTGATCCCCCGGTAGCGGGGTGGCTCCACCATGACGCGCGTGCCGACCAGCCGGACGTCCTCCAGCCGGTCGGCGATGCGCTCCAGTGTCCCTTCGGTGGGCACCAAGTCGGCGAAGAGCAGTTGCCCGTTCCGGTGCGCCGCCGCGGGGACCACGAGGACTTTCACCGCGCCGTTGGGCACGTCGTCCTCGCCCGCCGTGAAGCAGTGGATACGGGACACCTCCGGGGCGGCTTCCCTGGCGATCGCCTCGTAATCCTCCGCGGTGACCGCGCGGCTGCGGGTGCGCAGCATGATCGGCCCGCGGGCCTTGGCCTCCTCCAAGGTCTCGCCGTCGACACCCCCTGCCGACGGGTGCAGATTGACGATTCCGGACACGAACGGGATCGACGCCTTGAGTGTGTCCAGCGCCAGGCGGGCCACGTTGCCGCGGACTCCGCCACCGCAGTAGTAGCGCCGCATCCGGATCGTGGCACCGCGAGGCGGCACCGCGCCGTACTGGTGCAGGCTCCGGTCCGGCAACCGGATCGCGGGGCCGAACTCGACCTCGCCGCCGACCGGATCGAGTGCGAAGTGCCGGTCCTCCGGGCCGCTTCCGGCGAAGTTCTCGACCGACGTCCACTGCTGCCAGCCGTCGTCGGTGGCGACCTCCAGCACGGCGCCGTGCTCGCCGGCGAGCACCGGTGTGTTGTTCAGGTGGAACCGTTGTCCTGGAACGCCTTCGGACTCGCCCAGCTCCTCGAACTCGACGATCTCGCCGTGCAAGGCCTTCGCGGTGGCACCGACGGTGGCCGCGGCGAGCGTACGCACCACGGGCGACGAACTGTAGGCCGGCTGCCCTGGCAACGGCTCGACGACCCGGATCCGCACCCAAGCGGCACGCTGGTCCTCGATCACGCTCACCTCATGCCCGCCGGGCACGTGGATCACGATCCGGCCGGAGCGGTTCAGCCCGCCGGTCTCGTCCGTGGTCACCTGGCAGTCAGCCCATTTCCCGCCGGTCCAGGCCTCCCACACCAGTGGCGGATGCAGTGGGTTGACGCCGACACCCGCGCTGTCACCGAGGAAATCGAGCCGTACCGCGCAGTTCCGCGCCGGTTCGTTCAGGCCGAGCAGCAGGGCGTCGTCCAGATGCGGCACGTCGTCGAAAGCCGGGAACTCCTCCCGCGACTCGAAAGCCGGGGTCAGATCCGTACTGGCGACGCCGCGGCCGGTCGTCCGCCGGACCGCGCTGATGGCGGTCGGCACGATCGGCAGATCACGCAGGGTGGAGAAGACGATCGCCTCCTCGCTCTCGGTCCTGGTCGTCGAAACCCGGGTGCCCGCCCTGATCACCATCGGTGCCCTGGCCGGGGTGGAGAGCCAGAACGTGACCGGCGCTTCCGCGGGAGTGGGCGGCAGCATGCGTAAACCGAGCAGTTCGAGGAATTTCACATACAGCCTGTCCGGCACCCGGTTCAGGCGATAACACAGATGCTCGGTCATGGAGGCGAACACCTCGATCAGCGTCACACCGGGATCGGACACGTTGTGGTCCGTCCACTCTGGACACCGCTGCCGCACGTATCGCTTGGCGTCGTTGACGAATTGCTGAAACCGGCGATCGTCGAGGTCGGGAGCGGGCAGCACCATCAGTCCCCCTCGTCGGGAATGGTGTAGAAGGGATGGACCAGGTTGCGTTCGTCGTTCTCGCCCTTGACCAGGTAGCCGATCTCGATCATGAGCAGGTTCTCGTGGTCGGCGTGCGGGTAGACGGCGATGTCGCCGACCGTGACCCGCGGCTCCCACATGGTCAGTGACCGGCGCACCTCGCCCTCGATTCCGGTGAACACGAGATGCGTGGCGTTTTCGAACACGAAGTCCCGCAGCCGGGAACCGAACTTGGGCCGGAACGGCCGCTCGCCCGGATAGGTCGAGAGCACCAGCGACATCGCCTGTTCGAGTTTGCGTGGCCCGCCGATGGTGGCGATGGTGCCGTTCGCGGTGATGTCGAGCGGGAAGGACCAGCCACGGCCGATGAAGTCGTCGTCGATCACCTTCGCCTCCTTCTCAGAGCGGGATCGGAACGCCGTTGACGAACGGGATCCCCATCAGGTTGATCGCGGGTGCTTCCAGCGTGATGGCCACACTGGACTTGATGATCAGGTTGAGCCCGCCGTCGATCAGCATCGTCCCGGCGGCACCCGCGCCGATGTTCACGAAACCGTCGGCGGCGGCGATGTTGATGTTCGGCGGGGTGGTCGTCGCGGCGCCGAGCACCGGGCTCGCGATGAGGTTGATCCCGGCGTTGACCTGGTCGATGGTGAGGCCGGTCGTGCCGTCCTGCGCGCCGAGCCGTACCGCCGACGCCATCGCGCCTGTCACGGGGGACAGCACGTCGATGGACGTCGAGTCGGTGCCGCCGCCGGCGTCGATCGACTCCCCGGTCACCGAGCCGACGTCGGCGGCCGTCGGCAGCGGCGGGATCATCGGCACGTCGTAGAACAGCAGCGCGTTTCCCGTGCTGGACACGAAACCCCGGTGATGGACCTCGCTGACCATGCCGGGGACGATCGTGGCGCCGGACGCCGCCTGCACCAGTTCGTTGTTAATCTCGTTGCCGACCTGGCCACCGATCGCGGCCCCCGCCATCATGCCCGCCGGCCCCAGCGGTGAGAGCAACGCGGCGCCGGCGGCCTGCGCGGCCATGCCGACGGCCGCGGTGCCGAGCCCGGCCAGCCCACCGGCGAAGATCGGGCCGGACTGCGCGATGCTCCACTGGGTGTGGTTGTTCATCATCGCGCCCAGCACGTACGGGCGTCGCACGTCGCCGAACTCGAAGGCCACCAGTACTTCGTCGCCGATCTCCGGCATGAAGATCGCGCCACTTCGCGGGCCGGAGCAGAACTGGATGTTCGGCGCCCAGTCGGTCGCGAAGGTCGGCGACAGCCACGGCAGTGTGACCTTCACCCTGCCCTTGCCGAGCGGGTCAGCGCAGTCGCTGACCACCCCGCAGACCACCCCGTTCAGCACCGGGCTCCGGGGCGAGGTCCGCCCGGCGTTGGCGCTGAGCCCCACCATCGTCCGGTCCTGCCTGCCGTGTGCGGAGAAGACGACCCGGTACCCGTATTCGGAGTCGTCGAAGATGTGCCGCGCCCTCGATACCTGCCATTTGCCCGCGAAGATGGTCTGCACGCCGTGGACTTCGATCTTCGTGTTGGGCTGGATCGCGGCGTTGCCTTTGGCCTCGCCTTCGCATTCGGCGAACGTGCTGCCGAAGTCGGTGCCGACCGTGCGGGCGGCGAGCGGGCCCGCCGTCTCCATCGTCGTGTTGTCCGCGACGGGGCGGTCCACCACGATATGCGCGGTCGGGCTCGGCGGGGTTCCGAGGAAGCCGATCGGAGAGCCGAGTACGCCGCCGGTGAGCTGGGAAGCCGTGTCCCGCACGGCGTTCTCCGCCGCGTCCATCCCGGCGCTGAATCCCGACCCGCTGAGCGAGGTGACCGTGCCCTGCATCGTGTCGATGGCCCCGCTGAGCCCCGAAATCAGGCCGCCGGAGGTGAACTGGGCACCCAGCCCCATCGGGCACGGTCCCTCGCCGACAGTAGTCGGCGAACTCTGCGCGGCCGCCGTCCGGCTCATCGGATCCCACACCCGGACCTCGACGTCCGGGGTCAGGTTCCCGGCCGACAACCGCGGCCGGAAGCTGATCAGGTCGTCCGGGAACCGCACGGGCACCGCCTCGCTCAGGCCTGCCGCGCCCGCCGCGACACTGCGGAGGTAGCCCTGCGTACCGGCCCCGGCCGAGATCAGGCTGTCCACCCCCGGCCGGAAGTAGAACTGCCCGTTCGCCACCCCCACCTCGAAGCCGATCTCCCGTGCCCTGGTGGTGAGGAACTCCCAGTCGGTCTCGTTCACCTGGGCCAGATAGGGATAGGTGGTGCTGGTGGCCACCACCTGCCCGATGGACAGGCCCGACTCACCGGCGATCTGGTTGGCCACGTCGGCGTCGGTGACGTTGACGAAGCTGCGGCTGCGCCTGGCCCGCTGCAACCGGTGCGCGCCGGTGTAACCGCGGGCCACCGTCCGCATGCTGACGCCCTGCACCAGACCCTCGATCGCGGTGACCTCACCGGCGATCAGCACCATCGGCGTCGCCGCGGGCCCCATCGCGGACACGGTGACCAGCGTGCCGATCTCGATACCCGCCTCCGCCATGGTCTGGCCGGTCATGTCGACGAAAGTCAGCTCGAACATGCCCGGCAGGTGCATGTCGTTGTCGACCACCACCCGCATCAGCCGAGCGAGGAGCACTTCCGGCAGGGTCTTCCCGTTGATCAGGACGTAAGGCCGGATGGTCGGCTCGGTGCCGGCGATGGACTCTTCGGGGGCGGTCATCTGGCTCCCCTTTCCGGCGCCAGGTCGGCGGGCGGCAGCATCAAGGTCCGCCCCGGTTTGACCCGGAGCGGGTCGTCGATGCCGTTCGCCTCCGCGACCCGCCGCCACGCGTTCGGCGAACCGTAGGCACGGTGGGCGATCTGCATGATGTTCTCGCCCTGGGTGACCACATGCCGGGTGCGGCCAGGCACCCCGCGCGACGTCGGGTTGGTCGGCGGCGGGTCCCGGGTGAACTCGACCAGGGTGAGCGCGATCCTCGCCCACACCGGTGTCCCGGTGAAGTCGAAGCGCTGGTAGTCGACCGTGACCTTTTCCAGGTTGACCAGCTTGTTGTGGAAGGGCGCGCCGATACCCCACATGAACCGCAGGACGGGCAGCTTGTAGTAGACGGGCGAGGACCAGAAGTCCTTCAGGCTCGGCTGCAGGGTCGAGGACGGCGCCGGGAACGACGAGGATTCGCTGTTGCCGAGCCCGTTCTTGATCTTGTTCATGATCACCGTGTCGACCGCGCTCTTCACCGCCGACGAGTTGCCCAGCTCCAGTGCTTCCGCCGGGTTGATCTTCGCGGGTGTCGCCCATTCGATGAGCTGATCGATCGCCAGGGTGGTGAAGCCGGCACCCGTCAGATACGCCTCGCCGAGGTTGAGCCGGATATTGCTGGTCGCCTTAATCGCGTCCTCGAGTTTGGAGGTGATCACGCCGCGGTCGGACTCGGTCTTGTTGGCCTTGGTCAGCGACACCGATTTGGGGTTGAGGCTGAACGACACCGGGATGTCCAGCAGCACCCCGTCCGCGGCGAGCGAGGCGGGCACGCAGCCACCCGCGAGACCGAGCAGCTGGTTCGCCGTCTGCACCTTGCCCGACACGATGTCGAGCAGATTGCTCCTGATTCCGCTCATAGCCCTGGTATCCCTGTCAGGTCGAGGAATCCTTCGTGGTCGATTTCGAGCCGCTCGATGGCGACCTTGCTGTCGGTGGCCGCGAGGGACGGCCCGGCCCATGCGGATGGATAGGCGTTGCGCAGCGTCCAGGACGAGACCTCATTCCACTGCGAATCGAGCAGCCGGATCGTCATCGGGGTGCCGAACTCGATCATTTCGCCGAGTGGGTTGGTCCCCGGCTGTGCCCACGGACGCCACCACAGTTCCAGCCACTTGCGCACGGAGTCACTCGCGGACTTCTCCATCGCCCGCTCCAGTTTCACCGTCGCGTAGTTGATATCGGCGAACAAGATCCGCTCATAGGAGTAGTTACCGGGGTTGTAGGCCTTGTGCAGCTTGGTCTTGACTTCGAGTCCCTTGCAGGAGGACCAGAGGCCGAGGTTCAGACCCGCCGCCTCGACCTCGAACCGCATGGCCATCCCGAGTGCGAGAGGGGTATCCGGAGGGGACATCACGAACTCCTTGGCTTTTGGGCGGTGGTCAGGCGGGCCGGGCGCGGTTCGCCGCGCTGAACAGGCCGGAATGGGCGATCTTGAGGGTCTCCAGGTAGACCTTCCCGGCGCTCGCGTCGAAATCGGAGATCTTCCAGCTGATCGGGAACATCTCCCGGATCGTCCACCCGACCACCACCGTGCCGCCCGCGTCGATGATCTCGATCGCGCCGTCCTCGGGCTTCCCACCGGTCGAATGCACTTCGTCGAGCCAGGCCTGCACCGCCTTCGTGCCGACCGGATCCGCGGCCCTGCTCAATTTGACGGATTCGTACTTCGGCACCCCGGCGTATTTGAAATACTGATCGGAGTCGCCGACCCAGTGTTCGGCCAGTCCCCATTTGATTTCCATGTCCGACGCCTTCGCCCAGGAACCGAGGTCGCGTGAACCGGTGCTGACGACGAACCGGTACGCGGTACCCTGGCTGAGCACCAGCGGGGTTTTGGGTTCTGCCATCTCCGTCTCCTCAGCCGAAATCCATCAGGGTGCCGGACCGCTCGCGATCGACGAGCATTTCGAAGCGCAGCCTCGTATGCAGTGTGTTGTAGATCCGGTTGGCGATCTCTTCGAAGTGGTCCGGGTCGTCGAGATCCAGCCAGCGGCGGGGCGGATTGTCGGCCAGTTCGCCGACGATGCCGGCAAGCTCCGGCGCACTGGGCCGGCCCAGTGGCTTGCGGCTACCCGGTGGCAGGCCGCTTCCCGGTGGCCCACTGTCCTTTTCGGACTCGGCTTCCGCTCTCTCTTGTTGCCGTCGTAGGTGATCCGCCATGACGAGGATGCCGGCGGGCGAGTCGTCCGGCGTTGTTCCCCAGGAGGACGGCAGTTCAAGCTTGTCCTTGCCCGCACGCTTGAGCTGCTCGGCGATGAGCGTCTCGGGCGTCGTGGCCGGTAGTTCGTTCCACGAGTCCGGCAGAGCGAGTTCCGCGCCGGTCCTCCGGCGGAACTCGTCGAGAACTCCTTCGCTGGGTGGTTTCCGGGGCCTGCCCCATAAAGTGGGCAGCCGGAGACCGGTCAGCCGGCGGAACCCGCCGACCTGTTCCTCACGTGCGGGCTTCGAGACGTTGCCCCAGTCGAGCGGGCCGTAAGTGCCGTCGTCCGGCTTGCTCTTTCGCTTGCCCTTGGCGGGCTCCTCTTCTTCGTCTTCCTCGCTTGGGCTGTCTTCGGCTGGGCTGTCCTCGTCTCGGTTGTCCTCGTCTCGGTTGTCCTCGCGGGCGAGCTGCATCGGTCCTTCGTGGCCGCGGACCGGCGGCGCGGTGCCGTTCGCCCCGTCGGCCACCCACTGCTCGACCGCGACCGCGTCGGCCTCCAACCGCCTGCCCGCCACCGTTTCCAGCCCGGGGAGCGCCGCGCCGAACTGCCGCTGCTGGGCGGCGTGGGTCAGCTCGTGCGCGAGGACCGGGGCCGCCTCCCTGCCGTCCAGCGGTCCGGCGCTGTCGGGCACGTGCACCACCTCGTCCGCGGTGAAGCCGCGCGCGCCGAGGCGGCGAGCAGTGTCCGTCACCTCCTCGCCACGACGGACCCGCACATCGGACACGTCGACGCCGAGAGCCTGCTTCAAGGGCGCGATCAACGCGGCCGGGACGACCGTTTCGATCACCGCCGGAACAGTCTGGCGCGGCCCTTCGGTGAAGCCGGGCGCGAGTTGCGGGTGGACGGTGAACGTCGCGGTTCTCTCCGGGCGACGGGCGATCGGGTGGGGCACGGTGTCGGCGAACGGTGGCGCTGCTGAGGATGCCGGCCGAGGAGGTTCGGAGGATGAGGAGAGCAGCTTGGGCGAATCGTCCGGCCGCGATACCCGAGTCTCGGCGGGATCGGGAAGCTGTGCAGGGGTGGCCGTCCGGGGAACGAACCCGGGCGTTCTCGCGGAACTCGGCGCGGGCGATTTCGAGTGCGCAGCTGTCGTTCGGTCTTGGGTGGACGGGTCCGTCGGCGTGGGACTTACCTGGCCGATCAGGTGGACCGGCGCGGTCGGTTCGACGGCCGCAGCCTTCGGCACAGAAACTTCGGGAACAGCGATTTCGGTGACAGACCGCCGCACGTCGGCGACAGCCGGAATTCCCTGCCCGCCCGAGGAGGCTCGCTCACTTCTCGAACGAGAGGCTTCCGGGACGCGCCGACGCACGTCTCCTGGCGCATTGTGAGCCCGCCCGACCAAATCCGTCGAGTTGCGAGGCAAGTCCCGCACGACAGCAGGGTGCACAGCGCGTTCCGTGACAGACCGCCGCCCGTCCGCGGAGTGGTTGATCGAACTCACCGGCTCATCGGGCGGCGAGGCGGAGGTGGTGTGCCTGTGCGGGTGGGTCGTGAGCGGCGATTCGTGTTCGCTTGAGGGGTAAGTGAAAGGAGGGTTGGTGTGAGGGTTGGTGTGGCCGCCTGGTTCGCTGCCGCGGGTTCCGTCGCCGTTTCGCGGCAACGGGGTTTTCGCAGGTGGTCCTGGGCTTGTTGATGAAGGAATTGGGACGTTGAGCGTCCCAATTCCTTCATCAACGTGGGCACTATGCTGAGGTTCCTCCTCGTTCGAAGCGGCGACCGGTTCCCGAGCGGGAGGCGACGGCGCAGCTTCGAGGGGCTCAGGCGTAATCTGCGCCTGCTCGCCGCGAGATGGCTCCGGCGGTTCGGAATCACCAACGGGTTCATCCCTCGGAGTGATCACGTCGGAACGCTCCGGTGCGACGGTCGGCGGATGAGGATGGGTGATGCCGATGCCCATCCGCCTGCTCTCCGCGAGCGAAGCGCGCCGAGGCCGTGGAGCCGAAGTGACAGGAACGGCCACCGGAATTTCCGGCCGCCGCGACACGGGCTGCTCCGACACAGGCTGCTCCGACACGGCTCGTTTCGACACGGGCTGCTCCGAGGCAGCCGGTGTCGGTGAAGTCTCCGGACGGCTGGGAACCGGAACCGGCGGCCGCGCCGGACGTCGGTTCGGCTTGGGTCGCGGCTCGTGGTTCACCTCGGCGTACGCGGTGGCGAGCTGCCGGTCCTTTTCCTGGTATGCCAGGTGAACGAAGTCGGACGGCTTCCACGGCAGCGCCGGTGCTCGCGGTTCCGTCACCTCCGCGACGGTCAACGGCTCCGACGCCGTCCTCGGCCGGGCCAGGACACGCCGGGGCGCGGGCGGCACATCGTCGACAGGTTCAGGGTCGACAGGCGGCACTTCATCGATAGGTTCAGGATCGACGGGTTCAGGGTCGAACGGTTCGGCGAACAATCGTCCTTTTCGGACTTTCCGCCGTCGTAGCGGCAGGTCGACCAGGTCACGCCCGACCGGGATCGCGGTGACGATGCCGCCGATCCGCCCGGCGGGGCCGCCGGTGCGTGCCTTCAACGACCGCACCGAAAGCCGGTGCAGCACACCGATCGGCGCACCGCGAACGGTCAGCGGCGCCGGAACCGGCACGGTGGCCCGCAGCGGGGGAAGCGACCGCCAAGCGGACCGTCGGCGACCCGGCGACCCGTCCACCGAAGCCATCGGAGCAGCAGACGAACCGGCAGCCATCGGCGCACCAGACGAACCGGCGGACGTCGGCGCACCAGACGAACCGGCGGCCATCGGCGCACCAGACGAACTGGCAGCCATCGGAGCAGCGGTCGGACCGGCAGCCATCGGACGGGCGCGGCGCCACGGCCAGCGGGCCATCGCGGCCTCCTCTCAGTATTCGCGGACCGCCTCGTCGAGGCGGGCGTTGATGGCGCCGATTTCGGTGATCACTCTCGCCCTGGTCGCGTGATCGAGTTCCAGGATCGATGCGAAGGACCAGTGCAGGTGGTAGGCGATGTAGACGATCTCCTCCCACAACCGGTCCGTCGTCTCGGTCATGGCGGCGGCTCCCCCGCCACGTCGATCAGGAACTGGTGCCCGCAGTCGGGGCAGGCGACCTCGGCCTCGGTGTGGCCCTGCTGGTTGACCCGTCGATAGAGGTCTTGCAGGAACGCGAGGTCAGAGGCGAACAGATGCTCGATGACGAACCGGTCGACCGCGGGCAGCGTGCCGAGTCTGGTCACCGTATGCATGATCAGGTAGATCGACAGATACGCCGGGGTCTGCCGCACCAGCGGTTCCGCCTGCGCGACGAGCTCGTCCTTGGCGGTGGCCAGCCGCAGCAGGCCTTCCCGGTGGACGCGGCCTTCCTCGTCCACGAAACCGCGGGGCAGCTGGAACGGGTACTCGGTCCGCAGCACCGGGTGCTCGGCGACGGGGGCCGTCATTTGTTCCCCGACGTGTGGTTGTCGACGTCGATCTGTTCGCAGACGATGACGACGGTCGCGACGGCCGCGTCACTGCCGCCCGCCTTGAAGTTGCCGATGTCCAGTTTCTGCGGCCACGCGTTGAGCAGATGGTACGACTGCTTTTGGAGGCCCGCCGAATCGAGCAGGATCAGCGAACAGCTCTTCTTCGCCGCCGGATCTCCACGGAGGACCTGCTGATGCCACGACCACAAGGTCAGGTCCGTGTCCACTCCGCGTTTCAGCGTGACGGTCGCCGGCTTGGTCTTGCCGAACTGCTTCGACAGCGAGATACCCGAACCGTTGCTGGACAAATATTCCGTCACCTCGACTTCGGAGGTGATGCCCGTCAGCTCGGAGAAGGCGAGCCCGTTGTTCGTCGGGCTGTTCTGCCCGTCGAACTGGATCACGAACCGCGCCGCGCTGACCAGTGTGTTCGTCGTGTCGAGTTTGGCGGTCTGGGAGCGCATCGGATTGGTCATCGTTCACTACTCCTGGATTCGGGACGGGTGGTCATTCTTCGAGTGCCGCGCCGTGCGGCATCTGGGAGATCTGGAAGACGACGAACTCGGCGGGCTTCACCGGCGCGATCCCGATCTCGATGAACAAATGCCCGGCGTCGCGGGACTCCGGCGGGTTGTTCTCCTCGTCGCATTTGACGTAGTAGGCGTCTTCCGCCGCCCGGCCCGCCAGTGCGCCACTGCGCCAGATCCGTTGCAGGAACGCGCCGACGACCCGGCGGACGGCGGTCCACAAGTATTCGTCGTTGGGTTCGAAGACCACCCAGTTGGTCCCGTTGAGAATGGACTCCTCGACGTAGTTGAACAGCCGCCGCACGTTGATGTAGCGCCATTCCGGATCGCTGGACAGCGTTCGCGCACCCCAGACCCGGATCCCCTGGCCGGGGAACGCCCGGATGCAGTTGACACCCAAGGGGTTGAGCAGTTCCTGTTCGCCCCGGCTGATCACGGTCTGCAGCCCGACCACCCCGCGCACGACCTCATTGGCAGGCGCCTTGTGGACACCGCGGGTCTCGTCGCTGCGGCCCCAGATCCCGGCCATATGCCCGCTGGGCGGCAGCGCGAAGATGTTCCCCGTGGTCGGATCGAGTGCCTGTACCCACGGCCAGTAGAGCGCGGCGTATTTGGTGTCGTAGCCGGCGATGTCGGCCCGCCAGTCCCGCATCTGCCTGGAGTTCAGTCCCGGCGGCGGGTCGAGGATCGCGACCCGGTCCGACATGAGCTCGCAATGCGCGATCATCGCCAGCTGGACGGCCTTGACCCCGTCGGCGTCGATCATTCCGCGCTGGTACGCGGACATGAGATCGGGTGCCAGCACCATGGTGATCTCGTCGATGGCCTCGAAGCCGCCGATGCCGGTGCGCTCGATCGGGTCGCCGACGTACTCCGTCACCGGAACCGGGCGCGGCGCGGGCTCACGGACCGCGAGTGCGGTGGTGGTGTCCTTGCGGGGTGTGGTCAACGTGCCGTTCTTGGCGTGTTCGAGTGTGATCAGCTTCGACTGCTTGGCCAGCACGGTGGCCACGTTGTTCGGCCCGCGCTTCACGGTCACGTTGTCGAATGATTCCTCGACCTTGCCGTTGCGCAGGACGTCGAGCCGGAAGGCGCCGTCGGCCGGTTCGCTGGCCGCGCCGACCGAAACGGTCAGCCCGTCGTCGGCACCCGGCGCGAGGGCCCTGACTTCGAACGCGTGACGTCCGTCGTCACCGGCGGCGGGAATCAGCGCCGCACCCAGCCGCGGTTTGGCGACGGCGTCGTCTTCGCCCGAGGAGAGCCGGAGAATGTAGGCGGAACCGCCTCCGTTGAGGAAGAACGCGTACACGGAATGCGAGAGGTACGCACCCTCGACGAAACCGCCGAAGGTCCGGATGAATTGGGTCCAGTTGGTGACCAGCGTCGGTTCGGCGACCGGGCCCTTCTCCGCGAATCCCACGAATCCGGCGACCGCGGTGCCGACACCCTCGATGGGTTTCGATCCCGACGACACCTCTTCGACGTACACACCTGGTGCCAGATAGTTGGCCATCGATTCTCCCAATTCGAGCGGGTGGATGAGGAACCTGGTGTCCAGGCTGGCATCCGGGATCGCCGCCGAGACGGGGCCGACGCGCACTGTCGTGGCCAGGAGCGGCTGCACTCGGGGGCAACGCCGAGTGACCTCGTGGCGGGCCGCGACGCCGTCGCCCCCGTGCCCCCCGGTGTCCGAAACTCGGGAAGTGCTGGCTGACTTGGCTTCCTCACTCCGCGAATGGCTGACCGCCGAACTGTCGCCCGGTACGGTGGTCGGCTTCGACCCACCCCATCTGCTCGCCGGTATGCAACGCAGGCCGCAGCGTGCCGGGATCGTGAACGTGTTCCTGTACGGGATCAGCGAAGACCTCGACGGCGTGACGGCCGCCCGGGTACGTGTACGCAACGACGAGGGCAGGGTCACCGGGACGGTCGCCCCGCCCCGGAGCTATCACCTGTCCTATCTGGTCACCGCGTGGGCGTCGGACACCCAGGAGGAGCACGAACTGCTCGGCGCGGTGATCGGCGCCCACGCCGAGCACGACGCCCTCGGCGTGGAATTCCTCTGTGGCTGCCTGCGTGACGCCGGCTCGGCACTGCCGGTCCGGCTCGGCTGGACACCGGGCGGACGCGGCCACGACCTGTGGGCGGCGCTCGGCGTGCCGATGCGCACCGCGGTCGATCTGACGGTCACCGCCCCGGTCCAGCCGTCCCGGCTGCGGCCGGCCGATCCCCCGGTGCGGACCGCCGAACTCGACGTCCACACCACCGTGCGCGAGTTGCCGGAGGTGACCCGCGCCCGCTGGCGCCGCACCTCGATCACCGAGCACTGAGAGCCCGAGGAGTGCGTCCATGTCCCGCTACTCAGTCGCCGTCTTCCTGCTGTTGCTGGTCGCGATCCCGCTGCTGGCGATCGGGCGCGACGAACCGGCGGGCCCGGCTCCGGTGGAGCAGGTGGCACAGGAGAACGCCGATGCGCTGAGCCCGGCCGTGAAACCGTCCTACCGGGACTCGGTGTACGGGGACGTGCTCATGGCGGGCAACAGCGTTTTGCGCTGCCCGGTCGGTGACGAGGTGGCCGGGGACAATCCGCCCGCCGGCTGCGCGGCCGCCACCAGGAACCGGAATCCGGGCGGCGGCGTACTGCTGGAGAACAGCGGCAACAACAACGGCTACTACGTCCACCAGGCGAAGGACGACGGCCGCGTCGACTCGTTCAACTCCAGCAGCGCCGAGCTCAAGATCCCACCCGGTGCGAAGGTGCGGCACGCGCAGCTGAACTGGGGTGGGCATACGGGAACGTTCCTGGGGTTCTCCGGGGTCAACTGCGTCCGCCCGATCCTGCTGCAGGGTGAGGCTCCCCCGCTTCCCGCGGCAGCGGAACCCGCCGGGCAGGCTCCCCGGATCGCCGTCGACGGCGGTAAACCCCGGCCGGTCGATCTCACTCCGGAGCATTTCACCACCACGGACGGCCTGACCGAGGCAAGCCGGATCTACACCGACTGGGCGGACGTCACCGCCGCTTTCGACGGCGCGTCGACCGACGGCCCGCTCAAGCTGTCGGTGAGCAACGTCTGGGCGCCGAGCGGGCCGGGCTGCGCCGGCGGCTGGTCGATCGTGCTGGTCTTCGACTACGGCGAGCCCGTCGCACCCTATCTCTCCCCCCGGGTGATCGACATCTACACCGAGGATCTGCCCCGCAGCGCGGCATTGCTGCCGGGACTGCTCGAACCGCTGCTGCCGGGCGCCTTGCCGAGGCTGATCGGAGGGCCGCTGAACGCGGTCGCCGGTCTGCTGCCCGGTCTGGCGCCGTCGCTGACCGGCACCAGCGTCACGCTGCCGGGAGTGTCGCCGAAGCGCTCCACCGCGGACGTCGCGATCGGCCTGACCGGGTTCGACGGCGACTGGCGGCAGGGCGAGGAGAACTTCGTCGTCGACGGCGTCGCGATGGCCGAGCCCTGTTCGGGTGACGCGAGCGCGGCGGACTTCTTCCGCTCGTGCGCCACCGGGGCCGTCGATCCGCTGGCACCAGCCGAACGGACGACCAACAACCTCAGCGTGGACGTCAAAACCGTGAAACCGGCGCTGACCGACAACGAGGACGGGTCCATCGAGGTCGGCGTGAACAGCGTCGGCGACTTCGTGGTCCTGCAGAGCCTCGTGCTCGCCGAGACGGTCGCCCCGGCGGTGTCGCTCACCATGACGGGCCCCGCCTCGCCGGTCGCGCAGGGCGACATGGCCACCTTCGCGTTGCGGATCCGCAACGAGGGTGCGCTGCGCCTGACCGATCTGGACCTGGACCTGGTGACCCGGAACGACGGCAACGCCGACACCGAGGACGACGGCATCCGCTGCGCGCCACCCGTACTGCGGGCGCTCGAACCCGGCGCATCCACCGACGTCACCTGTCTCCAGCCCGCCCGCGTCGTACCGGGGTTCACGACCGAGGCCTCGGTCGCCGGAACGTATCTCGCCGGGACGACCGGCAAGCAGAACACCGTGCGCGCGGCGGCGAGCGCGGCCGTCCAGGTGACTCCGGTGGACTACGCGGTCGAGCGGCTGCCCGATCGGCTGGTGGTGCGCGAAGGCGCCGACGTGACGTTCGCGGTGCGCCTGCTCAACAACACCGCGACCGACCTGACCCAGGTGACCTACACCGACTCCGCGGCCAGTGGCTGTTCCGCACCGGCACCGACCCTGTCTGCCGGTAAACCGGTGGAATTCCTTTGTGTGGCAACGGCTCCAGCCGCGAGTTTCACCAGTTCGGGCAGGATGACCGGGGTCGGCGAACAAGGCGGCGTCACGGTGGACGGCCAGCCGGTCCTCGTGACCGTGATCCATCCGGCGATCACCGTCGCCACCAAGGTCGACAAGGACGTGCTCTACCTCGGTGACACGGTCGAGCTCACCTTCGAGGTGCGCAACGCCGGCGACGAACCCGACGAGGCCCTCACCAAGGCGCTGGCTTCGGTGGCGGACCTGTGTGCCGCGCCGCCGATCCCGGCACTCGACCCGGGTGGGTCGGCGAACGTCACTTGTGTCGCACGGCCTTCGCGGGCTGGGAAGGTCCCGATCGAGGCCACCGTGACCGCCGCGGACGTCAACGGCGATCCGGTGACCGGCACCGCGGCTCCGGTCACCATCACCGTGCTGGAACCACTGATCACACTCACCCAGGCGGCCGACCCGTCCACCGTGCGCGTCGGCGGCCAGACCACGCTGACCTTCACCGTGCGCCACACCGGAACGGCCGAGGACGGTCCGGTGGCGAATGTCGCGGTGGCCAGCCCGACGCTGCCGGACTGCAAGCCGAAACCGATCCCGGAACTCGCCCCCGGCCAGTCGGCGACGGTCGAGTGCCCCGCCACTCCCGACCGGTCGTTCGACAACCAGGCGACGGCGTCGGCCGTCGACAAGGCGAGCCGCGAGATGCGGGTCGGCACGCCGCCGTTGCGGGTGACCGTGATCAACCCCGCGATCGCCATCGCCACCACGGCCGATCCAGCGGAGGCGAAACACGGCCAGCACGTCGATTTCTCAGTGACCGTACGCAATATCGGCGACGTGCCGCTCACCGTGGAAGTACGCAACGACCGCGCGCGGGATTGCGATTTCACCTTGAGCGGCGAGGCACT
Source organism: Amycolatopsis sp. NPDC051071 (assembly GCF_040682875.1). Lineage (NCBI taxonomy): Bacteria > Bacillati > Actinomycetota > Actinomycetes > Pseudonocardiales > Pseudonocardiaceae > Amycolatopsis > Amycolatopsis sp. NPDC051071. The sequence continues at coordinate 21,065 of NZ_JBFBBY010000058.1, forward strand.
GCTGCGGATCGGTGCCGCGCACGGCGTGCGTTGCACCTTCACCGTCCCCGCCGAGGAAAGCGTCACCGAACTGACGAACACTGCGTCCTTCACAGCCACTCCGCTCGCCGGTTCGGCCGATACCGGTGAGCCCCTGACCGGCCTCGACGCGGCGACCGTCACCGTGGCACCGGGAAAAGCACCGCCTTCGACGCCGTCCACCGGTAACACCACCGCCCCGAACGCGGGTACCGACAACGGCGTGGCCCGCAACGTGGGTGGCACCGTCGAAACGCCGGGCCGCGGGGCGAAACCGGCGAACGGCCCCGGGACTCCCGGGAATCGCGGGAAGCTGCCGAACACCGGGGCGTCCCCGGCCGTGGCCATCGGCATGGGCGTCAGCCTGCTTCTGCTCGGAACGCTCACCCTTGCCGCGACTTCGCGGCGGCGACGCGACGAAAACTCGATGCTGCACCGGTGGTGGCCTGGCGACTGACGGCGCGGGGCAGGCGACCGTGCCCCCGCCGGTGCCTTCGAAGGTATGCCGGCCCGATCCGCTCGACCGTACTTTCAGCTTGTCGGACAAAGGAGATGAGGGCGCATGGTGGAGGAAACGGTACTCGACGCGCTGGTCGCCGCGGCGCCCACGATCGAGTCGGACCCCCAGAAATGGTCGGAGGCGTTCTGCGCCGCGTACGAGGGAAATCAAGAGGACTTCAGCGCCTTCATCGAGGCACTGAAACAGCAGGACGTGGATCAGTACGAAGTCGAAGCGGTCGAACAAGTTCTCCGCGAAGAGCGCGAGTTGTACGCCGTCGAGGAGCTGTGCCGCGACGGCGCCGATGACCTCCGCTATAGCTTCGGCGCCGCGGTGGACCGGCTGTCCGAGCAAGCCGCACCCGCCGAACCGGAGGAGGAAGCCGCTGATCAGGTCGCGGAGCCCGCCGCGGCGTACGACCGCGACGAGGCGTTTCCCTGGGTCATGGAGCTCGTGAACGCGGTCATCGCCGAATGGGACGGCACCGACGAAACCTGGCCCGGCTTCCAGCAGACCGTCGCCGGTTACGCGGACCGGCAATCCGGTGGGCGCGCCGACCTCATCGCCGCCACCGCCGGCTTCTTCACCGAAATCGACGCCGCCGGACCCAACCGGATCGCCACCCTCCAGGCGTACGGAATCACCGTCACCGTCCCGGACTCGGCGTCCCCCGACGAGGCGGCCTACAACCGGGAAGAGACCTTCCCCTGGATCGCCGAACAGGTCACCACGCTCGTCGGGGAATGGGACCGGACCGGCGAGACCTGGCCCGGCTTCCGGGAGAAGGTCGCCGTCCTCGTCGAGCAGGCGTCCGGAGGGCGCGCCGACCTGGTCGCCGCCAGTACCGGCTTCTTCGACGAGATCGACGCCGCCGGGCCCGACCGAGTCGCCACCCTCCAGGCCTACGGGGTCGCCTTCCCGGAGCCGGACGCCGCCCCGGACGAACTCTCACCCGAGATCATCGCGGAACTCGACACGGTCGCGGAGGACATCATCTCCCTCCTCGGTGAGGACGACAGCCTCGATCTGAGCAGCTTCGAGCCGGAGGAAATCGAGAAGGCGATCGAGGACGCGCTGCAAGCTGTCCAGAACCCGAGCTGACCCCCAGTACGACTGAAAGGAGCGCGTCCGATGCCCGAAAAGTTCGACGACAAGAGCATCGCCGGTCTCACCGATGTCATCATCGAAGGCATCGGCAAAAGCGGCAAGAAGTTCGTGCACGCCCTCAAGCTGGCCGACCCGGGTTCCGTGGCCCGCCTCATGCGGAAGGCCCTCAAAGACGCGGAGCACAAGGGCGGGAAGAACTTCAAACCCCGTGCGCGGGCCGCCCCGGACGCGCAACCAGCCCAGATCGACGGGATTCAGGCCCAGACGGCGTTCGACGAGGAGAAAAGCCGTCTGTCGAGCGAACTCACCAAGGGCGGTGTCGCGGGCAATTTCCTGCGGACCCTCCACGTGAACGACCGTCTCGTCGCGGAGATCAAGGACCTCCGGGACGAATACGAATGGATCCGGGTTCTCGACCAGGGCCACGGCATCACCACACTGGCGGGCAAACTCGAAGAGTTCGGCGCCAAATGGACCGGGAACATGCAGGGGAAGGTCGGGAACCTGGCCGCCAACATCTTGGGCGCCCAGACCCCGGCTCAGCTGGAGCAGCACAAGCAGGTGCTGACGGAGATCCCCCGCTGCTTCAACGAATACAACACGATCTTCCTCAAGGTCGGCGCGGAGATCAAGAAACAGGTGGATTCCGGGGTCTGGGAAACGGCTGCCGACGCCCAGGTGAGCAGGGGCAAACGCCTGCTTGTGACCGGCGCGTTCTCCGCGCTGGGTGTCATCCTCGGCACCCTCGGAACCCTCTCGGTTCCCGGAATGGACATGGGGGTCGGCTCGATGGTGGCCGCCCTTCAAGCCGTCGTCAACGTGCTGAAACGCGCGGCGGACCGCAAGCTGGTCCAAGCGAAGGCAGGCGAACTCAAGGACGAAAAGGGGCCGGACTACGCCTATCAGCTCCTGGACACCAACTCCGCGCTCGTCGCCGAGCGGGTCTGCGGGGAGCAGCAGTATCTGGTTTCGAAGGCGTTCGACGTGATCGCCATCCCGGCGACCAACATCCCTGGCTGGAAGTTCATCAGGGTGTCCACCGAACCCCTGATCAAAAGCTACTTCAAGGCAAGGGTCATCAAACTCCGGCGACATCTCGCGGAGGCGGCGAAGCAGGCGCAACTGATCGCCGTCGCCGGGACGGCCGTGAGCGCGGCCGCGACCGTCACCGCCGAGGAGGTGGACCAAAAGCTCGAGACCATCCGCGACGAAACCCGTGATTTCCTGGTGAATGACGCACCGGACGAATTCATCACCTCGATCGAGACCGCGCTGCGGGAGAACGAGGAGAAGGCCGCGAACGAAATCCGGGAGAACACCGCGCAAAGCAACCCCGGTCACCATCAGTACCTCGTGGATGTCCGCGAACTCCTCGCGACGATGGCCGTGAACGCCGACGAGATCGCCACCGACATGACCCAGGAACTCTCGCTGAACCTCGTCAAGGTCGTGGTGCAGAAAGTCGTCGCGCATCTCGTGAGCCACCTGGACATCTCGGTCGCGCAGGCCGTCACCGGAGCGGATATGAAGGCAATCATCAAGGACATCGACGACCACCTGCTCGGTCTCGGGGCCGCGCAGAGCGGTGCGGCGCCGTACCCGCCCGATCACCTGAGTGAAGGGCGCTGAACGGCATGGCTGCCGCGGGCAAGGTCGAGCAGCTCACCGCGACGCTGGTCAGTGCCCTCGGCAAGGCCGCCGGGAACACGGGCAAGGCGGCACCGTGGGCGGGTGACGAGATGCGCGGCAAGGTGACCGAGATGCTCAAACAGGCCGTGCGACAGGCTCCGGCGAGGAAGGAGCTTCTCGACGCGGGCGTCGGAGCCGAGGAACTGCGGGCTGTCGACGACCTCGTCACCGAGGCCGCCGTCGCCGCGGCGGCGACGGTCCGTGCCGGACTTCCCGCCTTCGCGCGAAACCTCGGGATGAGCGAGGCGGAACTCGGTGAGGCACTCGGCGGCCTGGCGCCCGAACGGATCGCCGAGGTCATCACCGACGAACTGTTCAGCGGAGCCTGATCCGCGACCACACAACGGAAGGAGTGCTCTGATGCTGCCTGCCCAGCCGTCGGACGCCGCGGCCGAAGAGCTGTTCCTCGGTTATTTCGCGCAGGAGTTCCGGGCCGAACTGGCGAAACGCGGCGCGCATCCCGCGGTCCGGCTGGTGCGGACCAGGAACGGGCCGGGCTTGCAGGCCTTCGTCGCCGCGAACCTCGCCCCGCGTACCGCGTTGCGCGTGATCAAGCAGACGTACTTCCAGAACGTCGGTGGCGACGCGATGAAGAGCCTGGACCGCTGGCATCCCGCCGCGGCTCCCACGCACCAGGGAACGCTCGGGTCCGGAGAGGGCGCGCCGAAGCTGGACTTCTACTACTCCGATCAGCCGAAGTCGTGCGCCGGCACCTTCCCCGAGATCATGGCCTGGTTCGACGAGAACAGCCACAAGGTGTTCGTGGTCCGGGACGAGGAGGTCGGGGACAACGACGTACGCGTGGACTTCACCGTGGAGGTGCGTCCGGTCAGTGTGCGGCGGGAAGGCGGCAAGGATTTCGTCGACGCGGGCGGCCTCCGGGCAGGCACGCTCGCGGCGTTCAAGGCAATGGTGCTGGGAGCCGCGGGAAGCCTTTCGGGCGGCGACGCCTTCAGCACGGTCGGGGATGCCATGCAGGCCACGGCGGACGTCGTCGAACAGGCGCCGGGTTTCCTGCCGAAGCCGGACGCGGGCGGCGGGCCGGCAATCCCGTTCGACCGGGATTTCGCCAGGACGCTGCTGACCTTCGAGGTGGAGATGCGCGAGGGCCACGGCTCCGGCGACGGGCGCACCGTCCATCACGATTGGACGGATCTGAGGCCGGACGAACTCAAGACGCGATCAGGGGACAAGAAGACCACCGGCCATTTGTTCGGGGTGGTTTCCGTCGAAGAGATCAGGGCGGTCGTCCCCGGCCTCGTCGAGAAGGTCCTGGACCGGATTCAGCAGGCATGACCGACCACTCACGACCCCCTGGACCGACCGCCGTCAAGAGTTGCGAAAGTGGCTTTCGCAACCCGGCACACCCCCTTCGCCTTCCGTCATGTTGAGCCGTTGTTGAGCGGCCGCCGAAGACTGTCCTGGAGGAAACAGTCATGACTGCCCTGGAGGGCGAAGGAGGCGGTGGAGTCATGCAGCAGAGAATTCCGGTCCACGTACGCGGGTTGGATCCGATCTCCGAGGCGGGGGTCATCACGCAATTGCGGTCCCGGCCGGAACTGACGATGGTCGACGAGGAGCCCGCTGTCGCGATCGCGGTGGTCGACGTGATCGATCCGCCCGCCATCGAGCTGATCCGGACCCTGCGCACGCTGGGCGCCACCCGGGTGATCACCGTGCTCTCCATCGCCGACGACGCGGCGTTGCTGGCCGCGGTCGAAGCCGGTGTCTGCGGGGTGGTTTCCAGATCGGAAGCCACCCCGGAGCGGCTGACGACGGCGATCGAGCACGCCGCGGCAATGGAGGGCGTGCTGTCGCCCCGGCTGCTCGGGCGGCTGCTCGATCAGGTTTCCCGGCTGCAGAACCAGGTGCTGGCGCCACGCGGCTGGCGGCTCTCGGGGATCTCAGACCGGGAGGCGACGGTGTTGCGGCTGATCGCACAGGGCAAGGAGATCAAGGAGATCGCCGAGGAGCTGTCTTATTCGGAACGGACCATCAAGAACACACTGCACGACGTCGTCAGCCGATTCCATTTGCGCAATCGGACGCACGCCGTCGCTTTCGCACTGCAAGAGGGATTGATCTGAACATTTCGTGACCGAGAGGGGTGAATCGCTTTGACCGATTCGAACAGTGACGGACATCGTGTCCCGCGACATCCGCCGGTGAGCCTTCTCGGGCTCTCCGCCGCTTTGCTGATCGCCGTCGGCGCGTCGGCGGCGCCCGCTGCCGTCCGGCCCGCCGACGGATCCGCCCCGCCTGCCCCGCTCCCGGCCAGGCAGCCGGACCGTCCACCCGGCGCGGACGGCGACACCCCGCCCACCGCGCCACCGCCGTCGGGTGCACTTCCTTCGATCGCCGACGGCCGGCCGCTTCCTCCCGTGCCACGCCTCGGGGACGGCGGGGCCGTCGCGCTGACGAACGGGATCCCGGCGGCGGTGCTCGACGCCTACCGGAACGCCCAGTCGCGGCTGACCGCTCTGCAGCCGAACTGCCGTGTCCCGGTCGCGTTGCTCGCCGCGATCGGCAAGGTCGAATCCGGGCACGCTCGCGGCGGCAGGCTCGACTCCGCGGGCACCACGGTCCAGCCGATCCTCGGTCCCGTGCTCAAAGGCGGCCCGTACGCGGCGATCTCCGACACCGACGGCGGCACTTGGGACGGCGACCCCGTCTGGGATCGCGCGGTCGGGCCCATGCAGTTCATTCCGGGCACCTGGGCCCGCTGGGCATCGGACGGCAACGGCGACTCGCTCGCCAGTCCGCACAACATGTACGACGCCGCACTGGCCGGTGCCAGGTATCTCTGCGCGGGCGGCCGTGATCTCGCCACTTCCGGCGGGCTCACCTCCGCCGTCCTCAGTTACAACCACTCCACCAGCTACCTCAACCTGGTGCTGGCCTGGATGAACACCTACAACGGCGGCATGACGGCGCAACCGGGGAACCAGGAGCAAACCCTGGCCCGCGCCGCCTCCGTGCCGTCACCTCAGGTACCCGTCACCGTCCCTTCGGTACCGCCTTCACCACAGCCGTCACCGACGGCACCGGTTCAGCCGCCCCCGGCGGCTCTACAGCCCACGCCCGGTCCGAGCCCCGCTCCTCCGCCGAGCCCGCCTCCTGGCGTCCCGGCGGTTCCCGGCCCCGACGCCGTCCCGGGAGCCCTTTGTGATGTCACCTCAGTGGTGGAGACCATTCTCGGCATCGTCGGTGGCCTGCTCGGCCCGGCTCCTTCAACGGCGGCGCCGGTTCCGTGTGTGCCACCTTCGCCGGTGGGTCATTAACCATCAGCGAGAGTCGCATCCGCATCAGTCGGTTTCGCCCGAATAGCCTAGAGTTCATCGACTATCGTCACTGGAGACCCTAGCTGTCCCCCGCCACCGGTGAGGCCGAGGAGGACGCCCATGCTCCAAGCGCTCCCCCGAAGCATGCGCGATTTACCCGCCGAGGCGACCAGCTTCGTCGGGCGGAGGCGTGAACTCACCGAGGTGCGCCGGTCGCTCGGCGGTGGGCGGCTGCTGACGTTGACGGGGATGGGTGGTGTCGGCAAGACCCGGCTGGCCTTACGCGCCGCCGCCGGGCTGCGCCAGGTGTTCCCGGACGGGGTGTGGCTCGCGGAACTCGGCGAACTGGACGACACCGACGACGTCGCCGTCAAGGTCGCGGCCGTGTTGGGGGTGGACATCGACACCGCCCTGCCCTGGGCTGGCCTCGCCGCTTTCTTGTCGCACAAGCGATTGATGCTGGTACTGGACAACTGTGAGCATTTACTGGACTCCTGTGCCCTGCTCGCCGACCGGTTGTTGTCGGCGTCCGACGGGCTGCGCATCCTCGCCACCAGCAGGCAGCCGCTCGGCCTCACGAGCGAACGCACACTCGGGATCGCGCCACTCGCGGTCCCTGAAGCGACCGGGTACCTGGCGCCGGAAATGCTGGCGCAGTACGAGGCCATCGCCTTGTTCGCCGACCGGGCGAGCGCGGTGCAGCCGGGTTTCACCGTGACCGAAGGCAATCGCGCCCAGGTGGTGGAGCTGTGCAGGCGGCTGGACGGCGTCCCGCTCGCCATCGAGCTGACCGCCGCCCGCGTCCGGGCGTTCTCGCTCCCCCAGCTCCTCGACCGGCTCGACGACAGTTATTCCTTGCTGGTCACCGGAAACCGGTCCGCGCCGAAACGGCATCGGACCTTGCGAGCCCTGGTCGACTGGAGCTACGACCTGTGCACACCGCCGGAGCGCACGGCGTGGTCGCGGCTTTCGGTGTTCGCGGAGGGATTCGACCTGGCGGCCGCGGCCGCGGTGGCAGGCAAGGGCCTCGACGGTGTCGTCCTCGGTGACGTCCTGTCCGGCCTGGTCGAGAAATCGATCTTGCGGCGCACCGAGACGGACGGGCGGACGAGATACTGGATGCTCGAAGCGATCCGCCGGTACGGCAAGGATCGCCTCGCCGAAACGGGTGAGCAGGAAACGGTGACACGGCACCACCGCGAATGGTTCAGGCGGCTGGCGATACGGGCGGACGCCGAATGGGTCGGCCCTGATCAGCTCGCCTGGTACAAGCGGGTCAACGCCGAAAGCGCGAATCTGCGTCTGGCCTTGGAGTCCTACCTCGACTCGGACGACGGGCGGCAGACCGCGCTGGAACTGGCCACGTCGTTGTGCACGCATCGGCGGGCGTGCAGCTCGCTGAGTGAGGGCCGCCGCTGGCTCGATCGAGTACTCGTCCGGGCTCCCGAGCCAACCCCGGCCAAGGCAAAAGCGTTATGGACCAACGCCTGGCTCGCACTGCTCCAGGGTGATTGCCCGGCCGCGCGAGTCCTGCTGCGCGAGTGCCGGGACGTCGCCGAGCTCATTGGCGACGCGTCGGCGACGGCGCACCAAGTCCAGATCTCCGCGCTGGCGGAGCTGTTCGAAGGTGATCCGGCGGGCGCCGTCACCGGATTCGGCGACGCGATCAAGCTGCACCGGGAGGCGGGTGACCTTGACAGCGCGAGGCTGTCGATGTTCCAGCAGGTGATGTCCCGGTGCTTCGCCGGCGACCCGGCCGCGTTCGCCTCCATCAAACACACCAGGACCCTGCTCCGCCCGCATCCGGCGACCGTTTCGAACGGCTACCTGCTCTGGTACGAGTCGATCGAGCGGTTCCTCCGGCATGATCGTGGCGACCCGGCCAAACCCGCGGCGCAGGCACTGCGGATCGGCGCGGACGCGGGTGAACGCTGGCTGGTCGCGCTCTGCCTCGAAACGCTCGCGTGGGCGGCCGCCGATTCGAGTGAGAACGTTCGCGCGGCAAGGGTTTTCGGCGCCGCGGAAGCAATGCGCCAGACCATCGGGAGCAGGCTTTCGGGCCTGGCGCATCTACGCACGCATCACAATCGCTGCGAACGCGCCGTCCGCGCGGCGATGGGTAAGGACCAGTTCGAGTCCGCTTACCGGCTCGGCACCCGGTTATCGGAGAAGGAGGCGATCTCCTATGCCACGCAGAGAAAACCGGGGAAGGCGTCAACTCGCGCCGTCCGGGACGGCTCGCTGCTGACCTCGAGGGAACGGGAGATCGCCGACCTGGTCGCGAAGGGACTGAGCAATCAGGAAATCGCGGAATCACTCGTCATCGGCCGCCGGACGGCCGAGACGCATGTCGGTCACATCCTCACCAAGCTCGGTTTCACCACGCGTACCCAGATCGCCGCCTGGGCCGCCGGGCATCGTCGTCTCGCGGCGCGATGACCCTCAGGACAAGGGAAAACGCCGTTCGCTCGCGATCCAGGCGGAGATCTGCGAGCGCCTGCTGAAGCCCAGTTTGGCCATGGCGCGTACGACATATGCTTCCACCGTCCGTTTCGAAATGCCCAGTTCCGCACCGATGGCCTGATTCGTCAACCCGTCGCGGATCAATTCCGCGACCTCGTATTCCCGCGGTGTCAGTCCGGAGCCTGCCGATGTCCCGGCCGGGTCCGGTTCGGCGAGGGACACTCCTGTCGCGTACTCGATGACCTCACCGAGCGTCTGTTCCGTCATCGACCGCGAGAACCCGAGCAACCGCGCCGCGCGTACGGGGTTTCCGCTCGCCTGCGCGCAAAGTGCCATTCCTTCACAGCAGAGGGCGATCCACAGGTACTCCCCGGAATTCCGAAGCTCGGCCAGCGCCCGCCTGAACGACTTCTCCGCCTTGCCTGGCGAGTCATCGCGGAGCTGCGCCAACGCCAGCAGGACGGTTCGCAAGGGCCGCCAGCACGGACCGGTCGTCAGCGTGGCGTGTTCGACCAGACGCTTGACACGGTCCGGCGCCGAACGATCGGAGGAATTCCACGCGACCACCGCCAGACGACGTGCGCACTGGCGCAGCCGGAACTGGTCGCCCTGTTCCCCATAGGTGTGGAACGCGTTCTCAAGCCGGGCCAGTGCCGCCGAATCACCCGAAGCGACGGTTTCCTCGGCCGTCCGCGCCGGATCCGCCGGGGCCCGGTGCAGCAGGGTCCGGAGGTCCAGGACGTCGTCGCCGAACCCCGGCCGAGCCGCGAGGTACGCGGCGGCTTCGGAGAAGTCCCTGCTTGCACGGCGCATGGCGGCATGAACACCGGGAATCCCTTCTTCCCGAAGACGGTCGAGTAGTTTCCTTGCCAGGCCGAGGAAGTATGTCGCTTGGCGGTCCTGGAAGTGGTCGCTCTCCCCGGTGTGCGACAGCTGTTTCGCACCGTACCGGCGGGCAATCCCCGGCAAGGAGTAGCACGCGTCGCCGGTCCTGAGGACGACGGACTTGTCCACCAGACCGGCGACGAGATCGAGGACGTCCTCGACCGCGATGCCACCGCCTTCGCAGATCGACTCCGCCGCGGCAAGGTCGAAGTCGCCCGCGAACACGGACAGACGGGCCCACAGGTCGCGCTCCGGCGGAGTGCACAACGCGTGGCTCCACGCGCAGAGGTCACCCAGCGAACGCCGTCGCGGCGGCGCGATCCGGTTGCCGAGGCTCAGCAGCTGATCCGGGTCTTCCAGCGTGGCCAGCAATTCCGGCAGGGAGAGGGCGCGCAGCCGGGCGGCGGCCAGTTCGATCGCCAGCGGGAGGCCGTCGAGCCGGGAACAGATCTCCGCCACTTCCGGCGCCGTCTCGTCCGGGAGCGAAAAGCCCGGCGCGCGTTCGGCGAACAACTTGATCGCGTCCGGCGTCCCGAACGGTTTCACCTCCAGCAGATGCTCGCCGAGCACGGCAAGGGGACGGCGACCGGTGACCAGGATCCGGGTCCCCGTGTACTTGATCAGCTCACTCACGAACGCACCGCATTCGTCCGGCAGGCGCTCACAGGTGTCCAGGATCAGCAGGGAACTGGTGTCACCGGGAAGCCCGTCCGGCAGCGCGGCCGACACCACGCCGCCGACGTCGGCGCCCGGACCGAGCGGCGCCAGGTCGACCAGCCAGACACCGCCGGGGAAATCCCGCGCCATTCTCGCGCCGAGGTGGACCGCCAGCCGGGTCTTGCCGACGCCTCCCCCGCCGACGAGGGTCAGGATCCGATGAGCACGCAGAATCCGGCGCCCCTCGTGGAGCTCGCGATCGCGCCCGACGAAACTCGTGGTCGTCACCGGCAGATTGCCGCCGCTCCGGCCCACGCGCCGGGGCATCTACTTCTCCGGCGTCAACGCGGACGCCAGTTCCTCGCGATGGCGGACGCCGACCTTGCGGTAGGCGTTCGTGAGGTGGACTTCCACGGTCTTCACCGTGACGAACAACTGCTCGGCGATCTGCTTGTTGGTACCGCCCGCGATCGCCAGTTCGGCGACCCGCCGTTCGCTGGGGGTCAGCGACGCGGCTCCGGTGGCACCGGTCCGGCGCGGCCGCCCGCCAGCCGCCCGCAGCTCGCCGCGGGCCTGCCCGTGCAGGGGAACCGCCCCGGCGGCCTCGGCGATCTCGACCGCGAGGACGAGCGGCCGCCGGGCTTCGACCCGCCGCCCGGTCCGCCGCAAAGCCGTTCCCAGGTCGGCCAGGGCCCTCGCGTACTCGAGCCGGGCCGATGACCGTTCGAGTACTTCCACCGCTTCGCGGATCAGCTGAGTCCCTTCGTGTCCTCCGCGGACCACGCCCGTCACCCGCAGGGCCCGGCCGAGCGCCCGCGGCGCACCCCATTGCCTGGCGAGCTGCAGATCGCCGTCGGCCAGTGTCCTCGCCCGCGCGTCGCGGCCGAGCAGATGCGCGCAGATCGCCGCCTCCAGCCGCCACGAGCTGAAGGACGGGACCCGCCGCGCGTCGTGCATGGCGAGCCGTTTTCCCGTCGCCAGCGCGGTTTCCAGTGCTTCCTCGACCCGTCCCCGATGACGTAACAGCCGCGCCCTCGAATCCAGATACCAGAACATCGGGCCGAGTGACGGAACCGGCTCCGGGATGCCCAAGGCGTCGAGCGCGGCCTCCGCGTCGTCCAGGCGGCCCCGTTCGATGAGGGTGTCCGCGAGAAAGCATTGCCCCAGAAAGGTCGCGAGTTCCAGCCGGGCGGAGTCGGCGCTCTCGATACCCGCCATGATGTCGGCTTCCGCTTCGGCGAGCTGCCCCCGCCACAGCCAGGCGACCCCGCGCAGCACGTGCGCCGTCGCGAGGCCATGCACGCTCCCGTACTGGTGGGCCCGCGCGACCGCGGCGTCGATACTCGTGATGGCCTCGTCCCGGTCGGCGTGGATCAGCACTATCCAGCCGACCGGCACGGCGATCGTTTCGGGATAGATCTGGTCGATCACCCCGCCACTCCGCAGGCCCCGCAGTGCGATCGCGACGGCGTCCGGATCGCACCGCCAGGCACGGTGCGCGGCGAGCAGGCAGTCCAGGGCCCCACCGCCCTGGCCGAGTTCGTCACTGATCGGCCGGACGGCGTGCCGTCGATCGGCGAGGTCCTGCCGGTCCGGCTGCAGGATCGGGATCAGCAGGAGATTCGCCTCCAGCTGGTCGCGCAGGGCCTCGTCCTCCGCGGTGAGATCCGCCAGCGCGCCGAGGCAGACCCGCTCGGCCTCCTCGAACCTGAACAAGTAGATCAACGCCGTGCTGAGCAGGACCGCGATCTGGGCTCGCCGCCGGGGAGCGACGGCGAGGGTGAGCGCCGTCCGCAGATCGTCCGCGGCACGCCCGGTGTCCACCAGTGTCATGACCTTGCCCAGCTCCCACTGCACCTCCGCGTGGACACGCGCGGACGGCGGTTCCGCCAGGCATCGGCGCAGGTACGTGGTGGCGCTGTCCGGCGACCCGTGCGCGAAGGCCTCCGCCGCCGCCTGGCGGAGTACGCGCACCACGTCTTCGTCCGCGGCGGGCGGCAGCCGGAGAACGTGGGACGCCACCTGCTCGGCCGTACTCCGCGCGGCACTCAGGAGTTCGGCCGCCCGGCGATGCGCGTCGACCCTCGCCGCCGGATCCATCACCTCGTACAGGGTCGCGCGCACCACGGGATGGCTGAACCGGACACGCTGGACGCCGTCCGCGAAAGCACTTTCCGTCTCGACCCGGAACAGGTCCGCCCGTTCCAGTTCCTTCGCGGTACGCAGGGCGTCGCCGGTCGGCAGCCTCGCCAGCGCCGCCGCGGTCTGCAGGGCGGCGCCGTCACCGAGTACCGAGACCGCCTGCGCGAGTGCCGTGCATTCACCCGGCAGGCGGTTCATCCACAACGAAATACGCTGGGCGACCGCACGCGGGCCGAGCACATCGACCATGCCAACGTTGTCGGCGGACGGCACGAGACCCTCCGTTTCGAAAGTCGCCGCGAGGTCGTGCAGCAGGAGCGGGTTGCCCTGGGTTGCCGTATGACAGGCCCGCAGGAAGGCGGGCTCGGCGTTCCCGGCAAGCACGCGCTGGACAAGGAGACCACTCGCCGTCTCGGTCAATAGGGCGGGCCGCAGCACGGTGGACCGCGCGTCGGTGGCGATCTGGTTCAGCAACTGCTGCGGCCCGTTCGGCTCTTCCGGCCGATGCGCGACCATGACGGCGATCGGGAGTGCACCCATCCGGGGCAGCAGATAGGCCAGGAACCGCAGCGACGCGGTATCGGCCCAATGCAAATCGTCCAGTATCAACGCGACCGGCGCCCGTTCGCACAGATTCGCCGTCAGCCAGAACAGACCATGCAGTATCGCGAAATCGCCCGATGTCGGTATGGCGTCGGTCGCGTCCGAAAGCACGGCGGCGGTGGCTTTTCCGGCGGCACCGGCCAGCAGCCTTTCACGATCGGCGGAATCCATTCTGCTGAGATGCGGTTCGTAGCTCTGCCGGATGAGGCCGAAGGCGATGTCACCCTCGAGTTCCAGGCCACGCGCGGTGAACACGTCGAATCCCTTGGCGGCCGCGACGCGCCCGGCCTCCGCGAGCAGCCGCGTCTTGCCAAGACCGGCGGCACCGACGATCGCGGTCAACGAACCGGAGCCTCCGGACGCGGCGCGGACGGCGGACATCACCGCCGCCAATTCTTGGTCTCTTTCGAGTAATGGTGGCTCCGGCATATGGGTGAGCCTAGTGTCCAGACGACAAGCCGCCACTTCACGAATGCGCGGTCGAGGCCGTCGCGGCGCGCGTTGATCCTGGCATTTCCGACACCCCAACACCGACCCCAACATCGGACGGACACCCCTAAGCCTGTCCGCGCGAACACCGTAGCCGGGTCCGTACTTTGCCTGTCGTGTCCGGCCACTCACCGACCTTGACTCGATGTCGTGAACTCCGTATCTCTCGAACAGACCGGCAGACGGCCACGCTTGACGGGATTGCTGCGCCGCGACGACCTGATGGCGAAGGCGGAACTCGTGACCTCGGCGAGGGTCGGCCTGGTGATCGGTCCCGCCGGCTCGGGGAAGTCCGTGCTGTTGCGCCGGCTCGCGGCGGAAGCCCCGGCCGGGCGAACGATACTGACGTACACGCCCGGCGAGGACCCGGACGTACTGCTCGACGCTCTCGCGGACGGCTTCGTCGTCCATGTCGACGACCTCCATCGGATCTTGGGGACACCGGCCGAGCGGGAACTCACCCGGCTGCTGGCGGAATCACCCGCCGGGGTGCGGTTCGTGCTGGCGGGACGCGACGAGCGGATCGCGGGTCTCGCCAGTAGCGCACCCCGCGTCGGCTACGAAGACCTTCGACTGCGTGCTTCGGAGGTCGAAGAGCTCTTCGCGGAGGTCTACGGTGTCCCGCTGTCCCCGGAGGAGGCAGCGGCCTTGTGCGCGCGGATCGAGGGCCTCGCCGGGGCGGCGCGGCTGCTGCATCTGGACACCGTCCTGATGCCGTCGCCGGATCGGGCGGCGGCCTTCGCCGCACCGCTCGCTCATTCGCCTCGGCTGGCGGAATTTCTCAGCCGCGAGGTGCTCGCTCCCCTGCCCGTGGCGCTGCGCGAGTTCATGGTGGCGGCGTGCCCGCTCGGCGTGCTCGACGGACCGCTGTGCGACAGCGCGCTCGGCCGGACCGGCAGCCACGAGCTCATCGCCGAGCTGACCGCACGGCAGGCACTGACTTTCCGCGTCCGCAACGGTGGCGGCGCCCACCGGTTCCATGTCCTGCTCCAGCAGCATCTGGAGCAGCTGCTGCTGGAACGCTCGGGCAATCAGCTGACCCGGAACGCCTATCGCCGCGCCGCGGCGCAGCTGGCCGAAGCCGACCGCTGGGCCGAGGCGTTCCGCTGTCACGCCCACGCCGGCGATTGGGTGGCCGCCGCGGCGGTCCTGCACCGCTCCGGCGCCCGACCAGGCGGCACCGCCCCGGATTCGACGCTGCCGACGACCTTGCTTGAAGACGATCCGTGGGTGGCGCTGGCCGACGCCCGCCGTCTGCGCGGGGAAGGGCGGCTCGGGGCGGCGCACGACCGGTACGCCGACGCCGAGACAAGGTTGCCCGATCCGGCACTGCGCTGGCGATGCGCGCTGGAGCGGTCGGGGGTGGCACGCTGGCTCGGCCACGCGAGCCAGCCGCTCGTGGACGACATCAACGGGCACCTCGCCGACGCCGTCCGCCGCCATCCGGCCAAACTGCTGAACCGGGCCGTGCCGACGCACAGCCCGGGATGGGCTCTCGGCAGGGCGGTGGCGGCGCTGCTCGACGGCAGACCGGAGACGGCGATCGAGATCGCCGTCCCGCTGACCGACGGCCCGGCGACGTTCGTGACCTTGGGGAGCCGGTTGCTGGTGGCGATCCTGGAGCCCATCGCCGGTTCCGTCCGGCTCACGGACCTCGCCACCGACTGCGAACGGGCTGGCTGGCTGTGGCTGGCTCGGCTGGCCCGCGCCGCGACCGCCGTGGTCGACGAAGACCGCCGTACGGACGCCGCCGCGATCGTGGACGAATGCCGCTCCGTCGGGGACGAGTGGGGCGCGATGCTCGCGGGCTGGCTCCTGGCCGTCGGCGAACTGCGGGCAGAGAAGGACGCGGTCGCCGCCCTGGAATCGGCGATCCCGGCCGCGCGCTCCCTCGGCGCCCGGGTCCCGGAGACCTGGCTGCGGGCGATGCTGGTCGGCGAACTGGAACGCAAAGCCGACCCGCGGGCCATCACCGAACGCGCCGTCCTGCACCGATCGGCCGCCGACGCGGTAGTGCAGCACGCCGCCGACCGGAAAAACCGGCTGCTGGCCATCCTGCGTACCCGCGTGGCGCCGCGAGTCGCCGTGGTGGCCCCGGCTCCCCCTGCCCCGGTCGAACTGCGCTGCCTCGGCCGCTACACCTTGACGGTGGCCGGGACCGAGATCGACCTGAGCGGTTTACGCGCACAGGCCAGGCAGGTCTTCCGCATGTTGACCGTCCACTATGGACAACCGGTGCACGACGAACGGCTGATGACCGCGCTGTGGCCGGACTGTCCCGTCGAACGCACGAAACACCGTCTCCAGGTGGCCGTCTCCAGCCTCCGCGCGCTGCTGCGCGAGCGGCTGCCTGCCGGGTCCGGCATCCTCCGCCACGGCAACGCCTACCTGTTGCGCCTGCCCCCCGGCAGCGTGGTGGACGTGGTCGACTTCGCCGACGCCGTCCGGCAATGGCGCGTCGCCAGGCAGACCTGCGGCGCCGCGACCGTCACCCTCCTCGGGCACCGGATCCTCGACCTGTACCGCGGCGAACTGCTCACCGAGGAAGGCCCGGCCGAATGGATCCTCGCCAAACGTGAGGCCATCCGGGGAGAAGCCGCCGGCGCGGCGGCCGCCCTCGCCGTCGCCGCCCTCAACCGGGGAGACGCCTCGGAAGCCATCGAGATCTGCGAACGCGGCGTGACCATCGACGAACTCGACAACCGGCTGTGGACCCTGCTCGCGACGGCCAAGGCACATACCGGCAACCACGCGGCCGCCGCCCGAGCCGAACGGACTTACCGAGCCCTGCTGGCGTAACCGGGTGGGCCGGGTCGTGAGTGATTTGGGTCGTTCTAACGAAGGGTGTTTAGTACCTACGGCGAGTGAGCCGGGTAGCGACCGGTCCTTGAAGGACTCCTTGAGGGACCCAGAGTCCCTCAAGGTTCCCCTCACCCGTCCCGAAGGCCATCACGAGCCCCCACAGCACCACCAGTCACCACGGCGGCGCGTGAAGGACCCCTTCCCTCGGCTCAGCCGAAGAAACTCGACCTTCACACCTTCCCCAAGTACAGGAAGGCCACCTTCCTTGCGCCTAGGTACAGGAAGGGGGCCATCACGTACCCAGGAAAGGAGACATCACGGACCGGACCCACGATCAGCCCCGCAGCCAAATCCAATAGGTACCCAAGACACGCTTGGTTCTAACGACCCAAATCACTCACGACACGAGTCCCGCGGCCCAGCGCCCACCGCCCCAGCCAAGCCACCTTCGTCCATTTTGGACTGTCCCGTCGGCGCCGAACCGGTAGCCCGCGACGACGGCGGCGAGGCCGTCCACCGCCGGGCCGAGGCCGGTGCCGGTGAGCAGTGGGCGCAGCGAGTCGACCGTGGTCCGCTGGGTTTCGGTGTCGCAGAAGCTGAGGAAGAAGATCCCCTGCCGCCACGCGTAGGCCGCGTTCTTGGCCGCGACCAGCGCGGCGTGCGGGTCGGTGGTGGGTACGGCCGTGCGGTGCAGCGCCCAGCCGAGCGAGCGGGTCGCGAGGTCCGGTGCGATCGCGGTCAGCCGATCCCACAGGCCGAGCCCGTCGGCCAGCACGGCCAGGTTGTGCGTGGTGACGATCTGGCTCTGTTCCAGGATGGTGCCGTTCGCGACCACACCGGACACGCGGCCGGGGCGTGTCTTCGCCGCGCGGTCCTTGCACGCCTTCGCGAAGTCGTCCGCCGTCTTCCGGCCCCACCGGGTGGTCGTCTCCTCGGACCACACCTCGGGCAGGTCGTAGTACCGCGCGTACAGCGAACCCGCCATGACCCGGCTCGCGATCACCGCGGCGTCACGGAACTTCGTGGTGAACCTCCCCATGAAGATGTCCGCCGCGAGCTCCTCGACCAGCGGCAGGCGCAAACCCGCCTGCTTGGCGAGCGCACCGAACTCACGCACCAGCGGGTTCGGCAGGATCGTGTGCGGGAAGGCGGACAGCGCCAGCATCGTGGTCTGGGCGAGGGTTTGCCGTGCGGCGTCGGCGTGGTCTCGCCGGTGCGCGCGCACCGGCTCCAGCGCGGCCACCCACGGCAGTTCGGCGAACCCGACCTGCGTCGCCAGATCGAGCAGCAGCAGGCCGCGGCGACGCCGGAAAGCCGCGTAGGTGTGGGCATACAGCGCCGAAAGCGCCGTGTCTTCGATATTCGCCGCGAGGAGTGACGCGGTGATCTGCGGCAGCACGGTCGCGAGCACCTCGCCCGAGGTGATCACGTCCCGCGCGACCAGTTCGTCGACGGGTGCTTCCAACGCCCGTGTCACCTTCACGACAAGGCTTTCCGGCACAGGCCTGCCATCGACGTCCGCGGCGACCGGGTCGACGGACGGCAGACCGCCGTCGTCCGGATACGCGTCGAGGCGACCGGCCACGGCTTCGGCGATTTCGGCGCGAGTCGGCCGCGCCGCGACGGCAAGCCCGGCCTCACGCAGAGCCGTCCGCTGTCCGGAGCCGGGGGCGCCGTGCTTGCCGATGGTGTTGGCGAGAGCGCGGCGCACCCATCCGACGTCGCGCGCGGTCAGCGAGCCGCTGTCCGTCACGCAGGCGACCAGCGCGGCCCGCAGCCGCGTGAAGTTGGCACGCGGAGGTGCTGTCACGCCTTCGGTTTCGGCGAGCAACGCGGCCCGGCGCCCGGCCCAGTCCTCCGGCCAGACGCGGCACGGCCAGCCACCCGCGACGACCCCGTCGTCCTGAAGGACCGGCAGCTCGCCTTCGACCGTTTCGCACCAGAGCGCGACAAGCCGGTCGTACAGCGGCCGCTCCCGCAACCTGGTGCGCATCGTGTCGATCGCGATCGGCGTGGTGACCGCGCGCAGTGAGGCTTTCACCTGTCCGACGGACGCGAGCTTCACGACGGAACCCGCGGGTGCCGACGGCTCCCCAAACCGCGGCGTCATCCGCAGCCGGTGCATGAGCGGGCGCAGTACGGCGACGAGGTCGAGTGCCGCCGCGTGCCGATCGTGCGCGAGGAGCCACGCTACCGTCATCAGCGCGGCGTGTTCCGGGATGTCGATCCGGTATGTCCCCGCCGCGAGGGCGCCGAGCAAGACGGCCTGGCCCTCGTCGGTGAGGTAGTGCAGGTTCAGGCGTTCCCGGTCGGTCGTGCCGGGCGTGTCGTCCGGCAATGACCGCACCAGTTCGGTTTCTTCTTGCCGCAGAGGCGCTTCCGCGAGGTAGCGACCGCTGGCGAACCCACCGTGCAGCACCTCGAGCGTCACCCATGCCGGGGTGTCGGCGACGGGTGTGCGGGAGCCGACGGTCAACGTGCCGTCGGCCATCCCGTCGAGGACGGCACGCCAGCGGTCCGCACGCGCCGAATCGGCACCCGCGTACCGCAGCGCGCGTCGCAACTGGCCGTACGCGTAACCGAACTGCCCCTCGTTCACCGGTCTCCCCCTGTCCATCGAGACCTGGAGGCGAGAATCGAACTCGCGCCTTCCCGGTTACGAGCCGGGTGTTCTACCGCTGAACTACTCCAAGGTGACATGGAGGCGGGATTCGAACCCGCGCCCTCCCGGACCGAAGCCGGGCGATCTGCCGCTGATCTTCTCCATGATCACCGGCGATGTTAGCCAGTCCGTGCGGGAAGGGCATCCGGATTACGGTCACAGTCCGTACTGGTCAGAGATCAATGCTCACAAAAGTGAGCACTGTTCTCGCTTCTGGAGATCTCAGGCGCGATAAGGCCCGTGGTCGCGGAGGTCCGGGCTCACGTGAGGATGGCGGCCCTCCTGCCCGGGCACCGGAGTGACGGTCGGCTCCGTTTCGGCCCTGACCTCGGCTTCCGTGCGGTTCACCAGTACGGAACCCCGTTCCTGGAAGTGGGTCTCGACGGCGCGATCCTGACGCTGGCGGGCGATCACCGAAAGGGTGAGCACATGGGCGACGGCCATCAGCAACAGGAAGACACCCAGCCTCCCCACCAGCGCCGCCGTCGAACCCGACCATTCAGGGCCGACCACCGAAAGCAGGGCAAGCGTGCCGATCGCGACCAGGTGAAAGACGGTGACCACCATCCACGCCAGCGATCCGCTGCCCTCTCCGTCGTCAGGTCCCTGCAAGTAGCGGCGGGCACCGCGATAGAGGACCTGACCGTCCACGACGACGAAGATCAGGCCGATGATCAGAAACCCCGGAAGCTCGTTGTCGGGCATGGTCTCCTCCTCCGTCACTTACGGGGTACCCCCGGAGCGAGCGGAGATGAGCGTCCGGCCGTCGTCCACCTGATCGAGTGAACGGGCCGGAGATCGTGTGGTTTGCACCGCGGCGAGTTCACGATCGTACGAGGGCTCCACCAGCCGCCGCAGCCTGACCGCCTTCCGTATACGAGCGGATCAGGCGATGTGGCGGCCGTGCCCCGCCCAGAACGGCGCTCGCAGCTCGCGTTTGTCGACCTTGCCGATCGCGGTCAGCGGCAGCGCGCCGGTGAAGTCCACATCGGACGGTACGAAATGCTCACGTCCGAAGAACTCCCTGGCGTGCGCCCGGACCTCGTCGGCCGACAGTGCCCTTGGGGAAACCGGCACGACCACGGCGTGCACCCGTTCGCCCTCACCGCCGTCACCAGGAACGCCGAATACGGCCACCGCACGAACCAGCGGATGCCGCGCGATCGCGTTCTCAACCACGGTCGAGTACACCTTGGTGCCGTGCTCGCCGGTGATGATGACGTCGTTCGCCCGATCCAGCAGGTACAGGAACCCCTCGTCGTCGAACCGCCCGACATCACCGGTCCGCAGCCATCCGTCCCCGATCGGCGGCGCCCCGTGGTAACCGTCCATCATGGACAGTCCGCGCACGAGGATCTCCCCGTCGTCGATCCGCGCCTCCATCCCCGGCACGATCCGGCCGACGGATTCGAGCCGCTCCGGCCGTCCGTCGAGCTCCGCCGCGGAGATGCTCGCGATCATCGGCGCCTCGGTGAGCCCGTAGCCCTGCCCGACCACGGGCCCGAAGACGTCGAGTGCCTGAGCCAGCCGTCGCGGCGGGAGTGGCGCGGCACCCAGCGAGAGCTGGCGCACGCTGCCGACGTCGGTCGTCGCCATGGCCGGATGATCGAGTACCGCGGCCAGCCGCGCGGGAGTGAGCGACAGTGTGGTGATCCGGTGTCCCGCGATCGCGCCCAGCACGGCGCCCGCGTCGAAACCCTGCTGTAGCACCACACTTTCCCGCCGGAGGAGGGCGCCGAGCACGGTGGCGTTCCCGGTCATATGCGTCATCGGCGCGATCAGCAGTGTGCGCCCCGGCCCCGCCGGATCGGGCGCGAAGATATGGGCCATCCCGTCGTAGATCCCGCTGTGCCGAATGAGTTTCGGCGCCCCGGTGGTACCCCCGGTGGGGAAGATGACGGTGACCGACCCCGGCAATCCGGCGGGCTCGGCACCTTCACCGGCCACCAGGTCGTCAAGCGCGACCACTCGCGCGTCGTCCGCGGGCCACTCCGACGGCTGATCGGTCACCAGCGTCGTGACCCCCGCCGCCGAAGCCGCCGCGAGCCTGTCCGGCGAACTCGCCGACGCGGCGACGAGCAGAACGGTCGAGCCGCGCAACTGCGCGGCGATCTGCAGGAGAAGGGTCTCCGGCCGGTTGACGGCGTCGATGGCGACGACCCCGCCGTCCGGCAGCCCCGCGTACAACCGGCGCACCAGGCCGAGTGCCTGCTCGTAGGTGGTCTCCAGTCCATCCTGGACGAACAGCACCTCGTCGCCACCCGAACGCAGCGCGTCCAGCACCCTGGTCAGGAACAGACTTTCCACGGCCCGGACCCTAACCGATCACACGGACAACTCCCTGGTCGCGTCGAGCGGCCTCGCGCAGGCGGTCCAGCTGCTGCGTCGCGAAGGACGCAGTCGTAGAACTCCGACACGAGATAGACCGGCCAGGTCCCGCACCACAGATCCGGGTCTTCGTCGTCCGGCAGACCGGGGAGCTCGTCGAGTTCCGGTGGGCTCGGCCAGGGGAACCCGCGGCCTGGTAGCGCTGGTCACGTGCCTGGCACGGGGTGCGGTTGTGTCATGAGGGGTCCCCATAAGACAAATTTCGTCCTATGGGGACCCCTCATGACACACACGGGCAGCCGCGCGCTCAAGTGAGCACGAGCAGCACGTGATCACCGTCCGTCTCGGGCAACAACCGGAAACCGCACTTCTCCAGCACCCGGACCGATCCGACGTTGGTCTTCACCGGGTCGGCGTACAGCGGCCGCACCGGCACCTCGACCAGAAACGATGCCAGCCCTCGCGAGCCGACACCGCCACCCTAGAACTCCCGGCCGTACCAGTAGCCCCTTAGTGCTTGCCCTCCCGCGGCCAGGCCACCACGTTGCCCGCGACCCTGCCGTCGACCAGCGCGACCACCGACACTTTCGACCAGGCGGCAGCACGGTGTTTCAGTCGTCCGGTGCTTGTGGAGCCCCGGTCCGGGCTCTTGAATGAACCGATGGACGCGTTGACGGCCATCGCCCTGCTCGTCGCCCGGTACGGCGTGCAGGAGCTGGTCGGCGCCCTGACGGGACGTCAGGAGTTCGGCTCGCTGGCCAGCGAGCTGTTCGGCGCACTGGCGGCGAGCGAAAGCAGGCTCACCGACCGGCTCGCCGATGTGGAGCGCAGGCTCGCCGGCGTGGAGCAGCGCCTGGACGAGGTGCTGGAGCAGCCCTACCAGCATGGTCTCAACGCCGGGTTGCGGAAGCTGCTCACCGTCGGCGTGACCACGGATCCGCATCTGCGTGCCGCCGAGCTGAACGGCGCACGCGAACGCTTCGAAGAGGCCGCTGCCGCCGCGCGCTCCCCGCTCCAGACGGCCGTCGCGGAGCGGTACGTCATGGTGTGCGCACTCGGGCTCGGCCACCATGCCGCGGCACGGGCGGCCTGGGGTCAGCTCAACGCCTCGCTGACCGTCTCCGCGATCGACCTCGGCGAGGCGGTCCGCTGGTCGTACAAGACCGCCAGGCGACGGCTGGCCGAGCGCGGCGACGACCGGGGCGTCAAATACGCCGGGCAGGGTGATTTCCGGGGCCGCCGCTACGAAAAGCGCGCCATCGCCGAGGATCAGCGCGTGCGCGCGGACGCCGCCGAGGCCGGCGGGATGATCGGACGGCTGCTCGACGAAGCGGCCGCACTGGGCATGGCGCTCGGCGAGCCGTTGGCGCCGAAGATCACGTGCGACATCCGGCGCGGCCGGACGCTGCTCACGTTCCCGCCGGGAAGTGCCGGTCCGGCATACCGCTGGATCGACGAGGGCTGGTTCGAAACCCGCTGGCTCGTCGAACCCACCGTGCCGGGCCCCGTGCGGTTCGGCTCACTCGTGGTGGACTGGACGCGGTTCAAACTCCAGGCGAACACCTTGGTCGACGCCCCGCATCTGCAGCCGCTGTCCGACCACGACGGCTTGACGGTCAACATCAAGGAAAAGGTCACGGTCCAGGCCGACCCGCCGATCCCCCGTACCGTGCCGATCACGCAACCCGGACGGTCCCGGGCGTGGCAGGTCGCGGGAAAGGGACCTTTCGCCATCCCCGTGGCGCGGCACGAGATCCCGGCTGGCGCCCGTTCGGCCGAGGTCTCGGACGTGGTCGCCGTCGCGTCCGACGAACACGGCCGTCTCCTGCTCCCCGGCGCGATCCGCGTCGGCCCGGTCACCTTTATGCGGTACTCGGCGACGTAAGCGGGGAGGCTTTCGTCCACAAAGGACACTATCGACTCGTGAGTGTTTTGGGTCGTTCTAACGACCCAAAACACACACGAGACCCGACCCCCACCGCGATGGGTATAGCACACCACAG
>NZ_JBFBBY010000059.1:0-44493 GCF_040682875.1 Amycolatopsis sp. NPDC051071
CGGCGTGTCCACACCCCCCCGCCCGCGGGGGGGGGCTAGTGTGCGGGGGGGGTCCTGCACCCCCCCCCGTCCCCCGGGGGGCGCCGGCCGGGTCCGCGGACCCGGCCGGCGGCTGCGCGTACAGCCCGTTGCCGATCATCGTCGTCCTCAACCGAAAACGTAGCCGAGCAGGGCCAGGATCAGGCCGATGGCGTGAGTCTGCATGGTCAGCACACCTCCTCTCCGTGCGTCGCGACCGCGGGGCTGACCGGGATCGCGGGAGCGGTTCCCTGCGTGCTGCCGAGCAACAGCCCGGTGAAGAGCGCGACCATCCCAAGCCAGAAGGCCAGCCGCAGGAGCAGCGAAAACGAGCACATGACCTTCATTCCGACTCCTTGGGTTGGCGTGCTTGGGCAGCACTCGACAACACGGGAAAACCGCTGGTTCGGGTGGTATTCGCCGCGAAATCGTTGCGGCTCAACAAGAATGCGACGCACCGGCGAGGCGCGACAAGGAGTTTCCTGTTTCCTGTATGGGCGGGAAAGGAAAACCGTGAATAACGATCGTCGATATACCGTCGTGACCTGCTGGACACGGGCCGCCGCGCTGACGACTATTGACCACCTGCTTGAACCATCAGGGGAGGACTGTGAACATCAGCGCTGCGGAGCTGGTCGCCGAATTGAAGCTGCTCCGGCGGGGCAGGGGAGTTCCGGCACCTCAGCTCGCCGAACGAGCCGGGCCCGCCTTGCGCGCGGTCTGCCGTATCGACGAGGACGACGAAAACGCGGAGATCAGGAGAAAGACGACCGAGTGCTTGGCTCAGTGGGCCGCGTCGCTGCCCGATGATCTGCGCATCGCCGTGCTGGCCGCGTTCGCGCTGCACGAACTGGCGCGGAACCCGTTCTATCAGGACAGGGTCGGCTGGCTGGCGAAGCAGCTCGAACGGGACGATCGGACGGCGCGACGCCGGATAGACGAAGGAATCGAGCGGCTCGCCGAGGCCGCGATAGCGTCCACAAGCGAATCCGGGGCAGGTGAGCCCGCCTATCCCAGCAGGAGCTGGCACACCGAAGAGTTACGGGTGGCCCTCGCGCTCGATCAGCCCGTGCCGGAGGGCTTCGAGTTCCGACGGATCGTCGCGGACGCCGACGACATCGCCGAACTGGACCTGGCTTTGACGGTGACGAACTCGGCCTACCGCGGGGAATCCATCGGTGACGACGGTCTTCGGGTCGACATCTTCCACGGTGGACTCCTCACCGAACGCGTGATGGAATCCAGCGACCGGGTCGGTCTCGCCTTGCGCTTGCCGACGCCGCTGAACCGGCGGGGCCGCCACGAAATCGCGTTGCGGTTCAGAGCGGACTTCACTCAACCGCATTTCGTCTGTGTGCCCCGGCATCCGGTCGACCTGTTCGACTTGCACATCCGGTTCCCCTGGCCGATGCCCGAGGAAGTCGTGCAAATGGAGCGGGTATTCCAGGACGACGCGAGTGACGACACGACACAAGGGCTCTCCCTGTCGCCGGACGCGTCAGGGGAGATCCACGTCCAGTTCCGGCGGCTTGAGCCGGGCTTCGCCTATGGAGTGCGCTGGAAACACTCGGACCCCACCCTGCCCGGTTCGGTGAGCTGACGTCTCGACGAGGGGCAGGGGAAGCCGGATCGCTCGTTTGGCGGCGATCGCCCTCGCCGACAGTCCGGCATCGGTGCCCAGTGTCGCGACGATGTCGTCCGCGGCGTCGTCGAGGAGTTCCGTGGCACGCCGATAGTCGCCGCGGCCGCCGAAGACGAGCGCGATTGCGAGGTCGAGCCTGCTTTCGAGGGTTTCCGGATGCCGTGAACCCAGCAGCCGGATCTGGGCAGGGAGGAGGTCCTCCATCAGGTCCGCCTGACGGCCGAACTCGCCAAGCTGGCCATGCGCCAGCGCCATGCCATGCCTGATCCGGTAACGCAGCCCGTGCTCTCTTCCGAAGACACGCAGGACGGTCTGTTCGATCGTGCTCAGCTCGGACAACGCCTGTTCCGGCTTGCCCAGCCCCAGAAGTGCGCGAGCGGCCATGGCCGCGACGGTCAGGGTCAGCGGGTTCTCCGAGCCGTGGCGCTTCCGGCAGATGCCTTCGAGTTCACGCAGTTCCGTCGCGGATCGCCGCTCCTCCGGCCGGAGGTCCCGCAAAGCGAGGGTGACCGTCGCCTCGGCCCGCAGCAGCTCGGCTTCGGTACATCGAGGATGGCGCTCTCTGCCCGTGGCGCGAAACGCCGCGACCACCTCCGCCGCGACTTGGCGTGCGCGCTGTGTCCGGTCGTCGAGCAGCAGGGCCCGGACGTATTCGAGCATGGCGGACGGCAGAAGATCGGACGCGGTGTCTCGCAGTCCCGGCAAGATCACGTCGAGCAACGCGATGGACTCCCGGGGGAGCCCGCGCAGGCGAAACGCCTGTGCGGCCGCCACGACCGCGGCGGGCCGATCTTCGCGACGACTCGGGGGCAGGTCGTCGAAAGCCCGCCAGAACATCCGATCGGCGGCGTCGTAGTCTCCTCGGCAGTCGAGCGCCTGTGCGGCGATGAGTCTCGCGGCGTACCGCTCGTCCTCGGTGCCCGCCAGCAGCAGGCCGTGCCGCGCGTGGTCAAGGGCCTCTCCGTAGAGCCCGCAAGCGACTTCGACCCGTGCGGCGGCCGTGAAGTCCGAGTTCGCCGCTCCCTCCGTCGCCAGGATCATGGCGTGGATTTCGCCTGCCGCCTGTGGATCCCGCTGCTTTTCGTGGGCGGTCGCGATCGGGCGCAGCAGGCGTATCCGGTGCGCCGCGGACGCGCGTTCGGCCAGGGTGCGGGCATGTTGGAGGAGGAAATCCCGATAGCGGGCGCGCTCGTCGGAGAGGTACCGGGGCAGTACCGCCGCCGCACGCGCGTGCAGGTCGTCCGGCTCGAGCTCGGCTCTGGCCACTTCCGCCACGAGTGGCTCCAGCCGCAGCCCGCCGTCCACCCGCGAGACGACGCAACGCGCGACCGGCTCGTCGATGGCTTCCGCGATCTCACGTTCGCCGTCGAAGCCGAGAACTTCACCGGCGAACCCGAGTGGAAAGGGAACCGGGGCCAGCAGGCTGCCCAGCCGGACCACCGTGGTGGCGAGCGGGCCGAGCCGCGTGAACAGCTCACGGATCGCCTGTGGCGCGGTTTCCGGGCGGCTGGGATCGTCCACCGCGCCGGGCGAACGCGGACTGGTCACGGCGTTGGCGCGCACCGTGACCGGATGCCCGTCGCAACGGTCCACAAGGCGCAGGGCCGCCTCCCGTTCGGTGTCCTCGGTGTCCTCGTGATACTCGCGGAACAGCTGGAGCCCTTCGTCCGCGGGCAACCCGGCCAGTTCGACGGTGGCGACGTCCCAAGATGAGCGTCCGGTCCGGCCGGTGAGCAGGGTGGACACCTCCGGCGAGGGCAGCAGCAGCCGATCGAGCACATTCGGGGGAAGACCGGGCGGGACGTCGTCGACGAGTACGAGGACCTTCTCCCCGGCGGCGCTGATCCGGTCGGCGACGTGCTCGCGCAGCCGGTCGAGGTCCAGGCCCGAGACGTCGATGCCCAGCCGGTCACCGGCGACCCTCGCCAACGCCAGGTGAAACTGGGAAAGAACCTCCTCCGGCGCGTGATGGCCGAAGGGACCGAGCCTGAGCACGCCGCCGCCGAAGTCGCCGCGGAAGAGGTGGGCGTACTGTTCCGCCAGCACGGTCTTGCCCATCCCCGGCAGGCCACGCAACATCAACGCGCGCCGCGAATGCGTTGTCCTGCGCGGGGAACGGGCGGCTTGGAGTCCATTGTGGATGGCCCAGAGTTCCCGGTGCCTCCCGGCGACGCCTTGTCCGGGCGTGCGATTCCCGGCGCCGAGTGGATGTCCGGCTTCGGCGACCTTGCGCCGGACGCGTTCGACCAGGTCCGGCATCGTCCCCGCGGTCACCGGCCCCGAGAAGAAGTTCGCTCCCGCCAGTTCCGAGAGTGCGATGTGCCCGCTGTCAGGCTCCGGATTGACGACGAGCACCCGATCCGCCGCGAGGCCGTGACGGCGGGCCGCCACGAAGGCCGCGGTCACTTGCCATCGGCACTTGTGGTCCGCCGGGAGGGTACGGGAGTAGTAGGCGAGCACGACCCGTGAGCCGGCGACCGCGTCGGCGAGTTCTCCGGTGACCGGTGCGTCTTCGTCGGCGACAGTGTCGTGGAAGACCCGAAGTCCCGCCGCGCGCAGCGCTTCCCCTAGCTCGGCGACCCGTGCCGTGCCTTCCGGATCGGCTCGGGTGAAACACAGGAAGACGTCGAAACGATTCGTGGTGTGAGCATCGGACAGGCCAGGGTCCGGATCAGTCATCTGCGCGCTCTCCCCGGGTGGCGTTCGCTGGGTGAAATCGGTTCCGCGTCCCGAGTGGATCGGTTCGCCAGCGCAAGGATCGGTGATCGGGGTCGTTTCGCTACCGGTGGCAGCGAGGATGCGGGGAACTGTCCTTGATCTGACCCACCCGTCGAAGGAATCAGCCGGAATGCCAGGGCGAAAGGTATTTTGTCAACGGACAAAACCTGGACAAGAACATACGGACCGCAACGCGGAGTCCCCGTTCCTCGATTACCTGGCATTCGAACCATGAACGCCCGGGAGAAAACATGGGAATCGCCACTGCCACCGCGATGACCACCCTCGACCCCCCGCCGAGGGACGCGGATGTCCAGGGGTACCACACGGTGGAGACGGCACCGCGTCCCGCGGGCCGGATGACGAGAGAGCTGCTCGACCCGCTGGTCGTCGCGGCGAAAACCGGCGACCCGGCCGCGGTCGACGCGTTACTGGCCGTCGTCAAACCTATTCTCGTGCGCTATTGCCGCGCCCGGATGGGGGGCCGCGATCTTTCCTACCTGTCGGCCGACGACGTCGCGCAGGAAGTGTGCCTCGCCGTCTTCAAGATGCTGCCCGCCTATGAAGATCGCGGCGGCTCGTTCCTTTACCTGGTCCGGGCGATCGCGGCCAACAAGGTCGCCGACGCCTTTCGCGCGGTGTCCCGTGACCGGTCCGAGCCGGTGCCCGAGCTCCCGGAACGCGGTCCGGTCACGAACGAACCGGAGAGCCATATGCTCGGTGTCGATCTCGGTGCGCGGCTCGGCAGGCTGATGGCCACCTTGCCGCGGAAACAGCAGGAAGTACTCACGCTGCGGATCGTCGTCGGCTTGACGGCAGGCGAGACCGCGGCGGCGCTCGGGCTCACGCCGGGCAACGTCCGGGTCAAACAGCATCGGGCGCTGATGAAGCTTCGCGAACTGGCGCGGGCGGAGGACGACTTCTGAGGCGCTGTCAGCTCGGCCCCGACTCCGGCGGGAGCACGAGCGGCCGCCCAGCGGGAATGACTTCGCTGGCCGAGCGGCTCGCCGAGCTGACGTCGTCCGGGTGAACGCGGTCCGCTACTCCACCGCGGGGTCGCCCCAGGCGAGCTCGGGGAACCACCGGTGCTCGGTGGTGCCGGGGCGGTACATCTCCAGGCGGAGCTTCAGCACGCCGCTGACGTCGACTTCGATCCTGGCCGGCTTTCCCACCGCCACCTTGGTTTCCGGCGAAGGTTCCCCGTCGAGGAGAAACCGGAAGTAGCCGACCTGAAAGGTCTCGACGGCGTCGTCGAGCACGCCGGCGACCGCGGTCAGCCGCCGGTAGGCCATTCCGAGGTCCACCTCGACGAAGCCGAGCCGTTCCGGCGCCCTCAAGACGACGCTGTCCGCGTAGTGCACATCGCCGATCCGCGCGCCCCCGGTCCGGATCCGCGTGCTGCATGCCCTCCAGTCCATGCCGGTCGCCAGCAGTGTCCGATGAGGCTTGGGAGCACTGGCCGCGCCTCCGCGCCACTCTCCCCGTTCGGGCCGCTGGTGCCGGGCCCGGCCGGTGATCGCGGTCAGCAGATCCGCCACACCCTCCTCGGTGAAGGTGTCGATCGGGTACCTCGTGGTGGAGTACGGGTTGAGGAAATTCGGGATGTCCTCAACGGACTGTCGCGGGAACACGACCGGGAGGATCCGCTTGATCTCCCGGCCCAGGTTCTCGGTCAACCGGTCCCGGATCCGCGCCGCCTCGAACTGCGACCCCCGCCCATCGTCCGCGGCCACCCTTCCCTCGGCCCGGCGCTTGTATTCCGGCGAAGCGATGACGACTACGAAATTCGCGGTATCGAGGTGTTCCAACGCCCATAAAGACCAGTCGCGACGACTGTCGTCGTCCCATTGATCAAGGTGCACCTCCAGGCCGATCTGGCCGTGCAGGAATTCGGCGAACCGGCGGACCCGATCCTTGTGCTCCGGCGAATCATGTGCGTATGTCACAAACACCTTCGGTGCTTCGTTGTCGGTCATCGGCACTCCTTGGGAAATAGGGGTTCCCGGCTACTCGGGTGAGAGGCATTCTTGACCACCGGCCGGAAGTGTGCACCCTTTGCCGCTCGCTTGTCACCTTTCTGTCTTTTTCGGCTTCCCGGATGTCCATGACATCTTCGCCGTCGAAGGCGTGTCCAGTTTTTGTCGTGTTTCTGTACCTTTTTCGAGGGGGTCGTCGACCCTACGATCGCTTTGTCCGGAAGGTCGGCGGGTGAAGGGTCAAGGGCGCTCGTGTACGAGTACCACGTGTTCATCAGCTATCAGCGCAGCAGCCCGACCGTTCCGGTCTGGGTACGCAACCACTTCTACCCGCGGCTCCGGGAACTGATGGACGACCTGGTCGACTATGACGTGAAGATATTTCTTGACGATCAGGTTCCCGTTGGCGGTGAATGGCCGGAATTGGCGCGGGAAGCACTGCGGCGCGCACGGATCCTGATCCCGGTGTGCTCACCGAAATACTTCAACGATGAATGGTGCATGGCGGAGTGGCGTTCGATGGAGAAGCGGGAGGCGCTCGTCGGGACCGGGACGCGGGAGTGGCCGGGGCGGCTGATCTATCCCGTGATCTTCAGTGACTCGAAGAACTTCCCCGAATTCGCTCATCAGCGGAGGATGCGGAGCTTGAAGACCTGGAACCTGCCTTATCCGCACTACCAGAACACGGCCGAGTACATCGATTTCCACCGTGAGATGGAGCGGGTGGTGGAGGAGCTCGTCGAGATCATCTCGCAGGTGCCCGAGTGGTGTTCGGAGTGGCCGGTGGAGGAAGCCGCCCCCGTCCTGCCGAAACCGTCGAAGCTGCCGAGGTTCTGACCCATGCCGGGAACCGTGGTCACCTTCTACTCCTACAAGGGCGGCGTCGGGCGGAGCTTCGCGCTGGCCAACGTCGCCGTCCTCCTCGCGCGGTGGGGACATCGGGTGCTGTGCCTGGACTGGGATCTCGAGGCACCCGGCCTGGACGCCTACTTCCGGCCGATGATGAGCGCGGATCCCGTCGGCGGGGTGGTGGATCTGGTCGACGACTTCCGGGCGAACAGGTTCCGCCCCCGCGCGCATACGACCAGGCTGACCGGCGTCCGGCAGCTCGACGTCATCGCCGCGGGCCGCGCCGACGCCGAGTACGCTGGCCGGATCCAGGCGATCGACTGGGAATCCCTCTACCTGCAAGGATTCGGCGACTACCTCGAGCGCTGCCGGGAACAATGGACGGCGGAGTACGACTACGTCCTCCTCGACAGCCGGACGGGTATCTCTGACATCGGAGGCATCTGCACCGCGCACCTCCCGGACCGGCTCGTCGTCCTGTTCACGGCGAACGTGCAGAGTATGAGAGGCGCGGTCGACATCGCCGAACGAGCCGATGTGGCCCGCGATCTCCTGCCCTACGACCGGCCGCAGCTGACCGTCCTGCCCGTGCTGTCCCGATTCGACGCCCGCGAAGAGTACGCGCGGTCGGTGGAGTGGCGGCGTGTCTGCCTCGAGGAGACCAAGGCGCTCTTCGGCAACTGGCTCGACCGCGAGGTCCCACCCGAACTGATGTCGCGTCACCTGACGCTGCCCTACGTGTCCTACTGGACCTTCGGCGAAGAGCTCCCGGTCATGGAAGAACAGAGCCCGACGGCGGATCAGATCAGTTTCGCACTGGAAACGGTGGCGGCGGTGATCGCGCACGACTTCGACCGGACGGAACTGCTGGCCGAGAACCGGGACGCCTACGTCGCCGCGGTCCGTACCGAGAAGCGCACGTTCATCCATGACGTCCGGGTCAGCACCCCGAGGCCGACCCGGCCGCTCGCCGACGAACTCAGGAAATACCTGGGAGAACTGGGTGTCCGGTCCGTGTTGTCGTTGTCCGGGGAACGATCACTGCTGGAAAGGACCGAGGACGATGCCAGGCATCTCTGCCTGATCGTCGACGGGGAGGTCAGCCGGTGGCAGTCCGCCGAGGTCGAGCTGTTCCTGCACCGGACCCTCGGCCAGGACCGCCGGGTCATCCCGGTGCTCACCGAGGACACGGATCCGAACGCGCTGCCGGGCTATGTCGGCAACCTGCGGTATCTGCACTTCGGCCAGACCCGCGGCCCGGTGGAGGTCGCCAGGAGCCTGGTGGATCAGCTCAGCGGGACCACCGCGCTGGTCGAACCGGGAGAGTACGACGTCGCCGGCGCGCTCCGGCAGGCGGCACGAGCCCGGCTGCGTCCGCTCATGTGGGGACTGGTGGACGAGATCGTCGCCGAGCTCCAGATCGTGATCGGCGCCGGCGAGAGCGGGCGCGTCCAGGAACTCGCCGAGGACCTCCTGCTCGCGGTCCGGGTCCGGTCGTCCGACGCGGAGCCGAACGCGCGGGTGGTCGCGCCGCTCGGCACCCGCGCGGCGATCGACTGGACCGTGCGGATCGTCGAAGCCCGAGCGGAGCGGCACGGATTCAGTGGATTTCTCGATCAGTAATGCCAGGAAAACCAGCTGTGGAAGGATCTCGGATGACGGATCGATTGGGACAGAAGCAAACCGCGGCGATGCTCGTGCTGATGGTGATCGCGCGTGAGATCTCCAACCCGGAGTTGCGGGGGATCGTCGGCTTCGCGCTCGACGGCAAGGAACGGCGTGAGCTCAACGACCTCGATCTGGTCGCCAGCGAGCAACGCGGACGTCCCTACTTCCACGAGCTGACCGAACGCGGCTGGGCTTGGTGTGAAGAAGAGCTGAGCGAGGGGGAGGCGCCGCCGCCCCGGGGGAGTCTTGGCAGCGCGCTCTACGTCCTGCTCGGCGGGCTCGGCAGGCATCTCCGGCGGGAGAAGCTTCGGTTGGCCGACCTCTTCATGCCGCAGGTCGAGCTGACCACCGACGAGATCGAGAGCCGGATCCGCATCGCCTACCGCAAACTGTCGCGCAGTCCCCGCGACTGGGTCGGGCTGGTGGACCTGCGGCCGATGCTCGGCGAAGCGTCCACTGTGGACGTCGACGCGGTGCTGAAAGAGCTCAGTCGTTCGGGACAGGTGCATCTGGTCCCGGAATCGAACCGCAAGACCCTCTCCGCCGCCGATCACGCCGCGGCCGTCCGTATCGGCGGTGAGGACAACCATCTGCTCTCGATCGAGGCGCCGTGATGGACCCGCAAACGGCACTCGCGGCCCTGCGGTTCGACTGGGCCGACACACCCGACCATGTGTGGCGCGATTCGCCGTACCACGTGGACGGTCTGCACGCCGAGGTGCTGGCCTCGGCGAACGCGGGTATCCGGGCCGCCGCCGCCAGTGACGGACCGAGCCCGATCGGCCTTGTCCTGCAAGGACAGAAGGGGGTCGGCAAGACACATTTGCTCGGTCTCGTCCGGAAGCAAGCCCATCAGGCCCGTGGTTACTTCTTCCTCAACGACCTCACGGCGGGTGACGCGTTCTGGGAGAACACGGCGGAGGCTCTACGCCGGGGATTGTCCAGGCTGGACGAGGCTGGCGTGCCGCAGCTCACGAGTTTTCTTCGAAGGGTCTGTCTTCGCGCCCGTGTCGACGCACAGGTCACCTCGAAGATCTTGAACGGGCGCGGCGTTTCGAGAAACGATCTCGACGCCTTCGTCGAAGGGGTGAAAACCCTCGATCGACAAGTCGCGAGGGACTGTGCCGACACGGCGCGGGCCCTCGTGTTGTACGCGAGCGAGGACTCGAAGAAGAACTACGTCGGAGACGACTACCTCGGCGTTTTCCCGGAATCGAAGACCGGCGACCGGAAGAAGTGGGGGATCCGGTCGGAGCCCAAGTCCGCGTTGACGCAGGTGAAGAACATCACGAGGCTGCTCGCGCTCACCGGGCCGATCGTGGTCGCCGTCGACCAGCTGGACACCCTGGTGGCCCGGTCCACGGTGGCGACACAGCGAATCCAGGACAGTCACGAGGAGGTGCTGCTGGTCGCACAGATCGCCGATGGCCTGATGGGGCTGCGGGAAGTGACCAGCCGGACCATGACGGTCCTCGCCTGCTTGCCCGGTACTTGGGCCCTGCTCAAGGAGAAGGCCGCGGACACCGTCCCCGATCGGTTCCGCGAGGCCCTGAT
Source organism: Amycolatopsis sp. NPDC051071 (assembly GCF_040682875.1). NCBI lineage: Bacteria > Bacillati > Actinomycetota > Actinomycetes > Pseudonocardiales > Pseudonocardiaceae > Amycolatopsis > Amycolatopsis sp. NPDC051071. The sequence continues at coordinate 10,426 of NZ_JBFBBY010000059.1, forward strand.
CCTCGGCCGGGTCACCGACGCCGAGGTGGGCAGGGCACTGGTCGCGAAGCGCCTCGGAGTCGCCTACTCCGCGATGAAGTTCGCGCCGCCGCACCCCACCTGGCCGGTGGCGCCTTCGGCCTTCGAAGGCGGTTGGGACGAGCTGACCCCGCGAGAGATCTTGAAACGGATCGGCGCGCATATCGAGACCTGCCTGCGGACCGGCCGGATCACCGAGCTGACCGCGTTCGACGAGCAGAGGGCGCGCCCGGCGGCGGTAGCGCGTCCGGCGATGGCCGCCGATCGGTTCGCGGAACTGGACAAAAGGTTCGAGGAACTGCGGTCCACCGCCGATCCGTCCGCGTTGCGTGACAAGAACACCGAGGACAAGGCCATGCCGGCTTTGCTGCACGCGGCGCTCCGGGCGTGGATCACCGAGAACGGCAACGACGGAATGGAATGGGGCTGCGAAGCCAAGAACGATCGGAACGAGCTGCACGCCAGGCTCACCCGTACCGTCGACGAGGCGTCCGACCTCGAAGAGCACTGGGCCTTCCGTGCGATCGCGGCACCACATCACCTCGCGGTACTGCATCGCTTCCGGAAGGCGCGGTCCGCGGCCGGACTGCGGAAAGGCGTGGACAACCGCCATCTCATCCTCCTCCGGAACTCGTCGTGGTCGCCGGGTCCGACGACCCAGAAGGAACTCGGAGAGTTCCTGGCCGCGGGTGGGCGGCATCTGCCACTGTCCGATTCGGACACCCGGACGTTCTGGGCGCTCGACAACATGTTCACCGAAGGGAGCCGCGAACTCCACGAGTGGCTCGTCGACCGGCGCCCCGCCGGCCGGTCGGACCTCCTGTCCGCCGTTCTCCCCGAGCCCCTTCCGCACTCTGTCACGAAGCAAGGCCCCGGCGGGGCCCCTCCGCTGCCCGCGGACGGGGAGATCACCCTCGGCACCGCGGTCGACACCGGGAAACCGGTCCGGATCGACCTGGCGGCGTTGCGTAAACACGCCGCGATCTTCGCGGGATCCGGTTCCGGGAAAACCGTTCTGCTGAGACGGATCGTGGAAGAGTGCGCGTTGCAAGGGGTCTCGGCGATCGTGCTGGATCCGAACAACGACCTCGCCCGGCTCGGTGACGCCTGGCCGGAGCCGCCATCGGCGTGGGCGCCGGAAGACGCCCAGCTCGCCAAGCGATACCTGGCGGAGACGGACGTCGTCGTCTGGACCCCGGGGCGCGCCACCGGCAGGCCGCTCGCGTTCCAGCCACTGCCCGATTTCGCGGGTGTGCTCGATGACGAGGACGAGTTCAACGCGGCCGTCGAAGTCGCCGTGGCCACGCTCGCCCCGCAGGTCCGGCTGACCGGCAGCACGGCGAAGACCGACATCGGGCTGGCGGTACTGCGGCAGGCGGTCGTGCACCACGCCCGCACCGGGTCACGGAGTCTCCCGGAACTCATCGAAGTCCTCGAAGATCTGCCTGACGGCGTCAGCACTTTGAACGACGGGAGAAGAGTGGCGGCCGCCTTGGCCGAGTGGCTGAAAGCCGCCATGGTCAACGATCCTCTTCTGGCAGGCGGCGGTAAACCGGTCGATCCGGGTCTCCTGCTCGCCCCAGGGGAAGGGAAGCGAGCGAGGGTTTCGGTCATCAGTTTCGTCGGCCTGCCGTCGGAGGGGCAGCGGCAGAACTTCGTCAACCAGCTCCAGATGGAACTTTTCGCCTGGGTCAAACGGAATCCGGCGGGGGAGCGGCCGCTCGGCGCACTGTTCGTGATGGACGAAGCACAGACTCTCGCGGCGTCTGGCACCCTCACGGCCAGTACCCGCAGCACCATTGTGCTCGCGTCGCAGGCGCGGAAGTACGGTCTGGGCCTGCTGTTCGCCACGCAGGCACCGAAGGGGCTGCACAACCAGGTCGTCGGCAACGCCATGACGCAGTTCTTCGGCAGGCTCAACAGTCCCGCCCAGATCGCCGCGGCCAACGAACTCGCCAGGGCCAAGGGCAGCCCCGTCGACGACATCTCCCGGCTGGAACGCGCCCAGTTCTACGTGGCGGGGGAGGAGTTCGGATTCCAGCAGGTGACCACGCCGTTGTGTCTCACCCATCATCCGGCCAGCCCGCTCCGCATCGAGGAGGTGCTCGCTCGCGCGCGTGGAGAAGCCGAGTGAAACCGCAAGCCGTACACCTCATCAACTGTGCTCGCTGGGAAGGATTTCACACCATGGCAGGGATCTTCATCAACGCCCGGGTCGATGACGGACAGGACCGCACCTGCGGTCTCGACCGGAGTTTGAGTCATGTCTTCGGCAAGGAAGCCGACGCCACCGTCATGGTGGTGCCGATCGGAGCAGGCTGGACGGCTGATCTTGACGACGGCGTCCGGCAGCGGATCGCCGAAGCACTGCGGCTCGGGACGACGGTCGTCCCGGTGCTCACCGACGGCGCCGCCATGCCGTCCGAGAGCGACTTGCCGTCCGACCTCGCCGGGCTCGCCGGCCTGCGGTTCCGCAGGCTCGGCAAACGGACCGCGGAACAGGACATCGCGAGCCTGATCACCGAACTGATCCGGGTCGCGCCGGAGCTCGGGATCGGTGTCGTCAAAGGCCTCGAAGACCTGACGGAGTGGCTCGATTCCTGGCGGCACGCGACGAATCCGGTGCTGCCCGCACAGTTGCCGGTGCTGGGCCGCGAGCGTGAGGTGGACCGCTTGTGCGCTTGGCTGGACGCCGAGCCGTCGGTCCTGCCCGTGTACGCCGGCAGCCGCACCGAGGCCGCGGCCTTCGTGGCGACCGCGCTGGCGGCGCACCGGCCCGGAACGCGGGCCGTGCGCGTATCGAGTGAGGAGGGCTGGCGGCATTGCCGCGGCCTGAACGCTCCCTTCGTCGCCGTGGTGGACGGCCCCGCCGTCGAGCCGGGGGACGTCACCGCCGGCCACGTCGTCGTGGTGCGGACCACGCCGGACCGCACCGGCGGCGATCTGCTGGTGCTGCCCGGAATTCCCCGCGACAAGGCGGCCGAGACGTTCGCCGCGGCCGGTGTCCCGCTCGCGGACGCGGTCTCGTATGCGGATCAGGTCCGGCGGAGTTTCGGCAGCCTGCGCCGTCGGCTCAGCGTGGCCGACGATCTCCCGAAATGGGTGAATCCGCTGGAGCGCGATCTCGCCGCGCCTCTTCTGCTGATCGGCCGGTGGACGGCGGATTCGCCGCAGGACCGGGACGAGATCGCGGTGATCGCCGGCCGGGAGGTCGACGAGCTCGACCGGTTCTTCGCCAGCTCCGAGCTCGGTGACGACCCGCTGCTGGTCCGGTCCGGCGGCCGATCGCGGCTGGCGGATCCGCACGACGCCTGGTCGCTCCTCCATGGGCGGCTGAGCGCGCAGGACCTGAGGCGCTGGCACGAGGAAGCCGTCAAGGTGCTCTCGGAGCCGGAGCGGACGTGGTCGCCGGAACTGCGGCGGGGGCTGGCGCAGAGCGCGGCGCTGCTGGCGTCGGAAGGCGAGACGACGCTCGCCGACGGTGTCACCTGCGCCGACCACGCCGCCCGTTTCGTGCGGGAGTTGCTGGGGCGGGCCGACTGGCAGTCGCTCGACGATGTCTTGCCCCTGCTGGCCGAAGCGGCTCCTCACGAGTTCCTCGGCGCCGTCGACCGTGCGCTGACCAGTGATCCTTCTCCGCTGCTGAGCACGTCGCGCGGCTTGATCGCGGCGTTGGAGTCGGTGTGCTGGCTGGACGAAGCCCTGCCGATGGTCGTCTCCATCCTGGCCGAGCTGGCGCGAGGAACGGGGGAGCGGCCGCTCGAAGCCCTGGTCACGCTCGTGCAGCCGTGGCATCCGTATCTGGAGCTGCCGGACGGGCAGCGGACGGCCTTCGTCAAGGCGATCGGCCGCCGGACCCCGGAGGTCGGCTGGCGGCTGGTGCTCGCGTTGCTCGGTGGCCCGGAAGGACATCTGCTCACGAGCCCGCAGCGGCCCCAGGTCCGTCTGGAATGGACGGTCCCGGCGCCGGCAGCCACCGGTCCCGGCGAGTTCCAGGACGAACTCGTCACCGCGGCGCTGGCCGCGCTGGAAGAACGCCCCGAACGATGGTGCGAATTCTTCGAGCAGCGGCCGGAGTTGACCACCTCGCAATGGGACCGGGTCGTGGAGGACCTCACGCGACTGGACACCGACCGGCTCTCGGCGGATGCTCGGTTCCGCCTGTGGGGCCGCCTGACCGGGTTGACCGCCGAGCACCGCCACTACGCCGGTGCCGAATGGGCACTGCCGGAAGATTTGTTGCAGTGGCTGGACTCCTGCGCCGAAATGATCGAGCCCGCGGTCAACCCGAGGCGGCACGTCCTGCTGTTCGGCCGTCACCCGTATCTGGAGGACGGCGACTCTCTCGATCCCGAAGCACTCAAGGCCGAGATCGACCGCCTCCGCCGCGAAGCCGTCGGTGGGGTGCTGCGTGAACACGGCGTCGCGGGACTCGCCGTCCTCGCCGCCGAGAGCGCACAACCCCGGCTGGTCGGCGTCACCGCGGCACAGGCGGCGGGCGAAGACGTCCAGGAAGACGCACTCGCCGTTCTGGGCAGGGACGAATGGGCGTCCGGCTGGGCCGCCGAGATGGCGCGATCCCAAGGCGAAGAATGGTGGCAAGAGGTCGCGACGCAGCTCAAGGGCCAGGACAGTCTTGTCGACTTCCTCCTGGCAGTGCCCGCGTCGGCCCTCCTCGATTCCGTCGATGACGCGGTCCACGAGGACTATTGGGCCCGCGTCGCCCCTTGGCCGCTTCCCGAGGGGCACGAACTGGCGTTCGTCACGCAACTCGCGCGGCGGCGCCCGTGGGCGGCGGTCAAGGCCCTCGCGCTCGGCGTGTGCGCCCCCGAGCCACTGTCCCCGCCGGCGTCCCTGCTGGAAGACATCCTGCTCCAGGCGTCCGCGGACGGTGTCGAGAGGCCCGACCGCAACGCCGTCGCACAGGTGGGTCCGCTGCTGGACCACCTGGTGGAGGCCGGGGGATCGGACGTCGCGGTCGCGCGCCTGGAACTGCGGTACCACTCGGCGCTCAAGCACCGCCGGACCCCACAGAGCCTCCAGCGGATCCTCGCCGAGAACCCGGTCGCGTTCGTCGATCTCTACACCCGGATCCACCCCGCGGACGACGCCTCCCCACGCGTCGAACTGGTCGATGCGTGGTTCGCGATCTTCGAACTGCGCACCGTGCCAGGTGACTCCGACGCCTCCGCCCTGAAAGCCTGGGTCGCGCGCGCCCGAGCCGAGTTCGCAGAACGCGGCCGGGCCGAGTCCGGCGACCGAGCGATCGGCACCGTACTGGCGGGCACCTCCGTCCACCCGGATGGCTGGCCGCCCGAACCGATCCGGGACGTCCTGGACGTCGCCGACGGCGGGCACCTCCGTGAAGGGTTCGCCCTCGGCATGACCGCCCAGAACGGCGACCCGCAAGACCTCGCCCGCTGGGCGCGGCGGATCAACGTCGGCTGGCCGAGGGTCGCCGCACTCCTGCGCTCGCACGCCGACGACCTGACCGTCCGGCGGTAACACTGCGGAGGGGCCGAGCCGCCCACTCGGCCCCTCCGTACTGTAGTTATCCTGTCGCTCTCAGCACTTATTGCCGCTTGACCTGCTGGTTTAGGCGGCGCTTCGAGGCCGTCAGGCTGCCCGACGGTAACCGATCATCGTCTCAACGTGAGCCCTTGTGACGATACGTACCCCCCTGATTGGAGCCTATCAGGCGACGTATACTCTCTTCATCAGCAAGTCCGAGTGGCGGAATGGCAGACGCGCTAGCTTGAGGTGCTAGTGTCCTTAACGGACGTGGGGGTTCAAGTCCCCCCTCGGACACATATTCCTGGTAGATCTCCCAGAGCACAGAGTAATCGGCCCGCTACGGCGGGTCTTTCTTGCGTTCGCAGGACTGCCGGTTCAGTTAGGCTGATCTTGGTCGCGCCCTCCCCGCGTGCAGCACGCAGGGGAGGTATGTCATGAGCCGTCTTGTCGTGCCTCTGTCACTTCCCACCCGGGTAGCCGCACCTGTACTGGCCCAGGCGTCGCCGTCGGCCCCGGTTCCGCTCGGTTTGCCGTCGTTGCGCGTGCTCGGCACGAGTGGCGGGCCGCGGCTGTCGATCGCGGTGATGGACGCCGGTGGTCGCCTGCAGAAGCGTGGCGCCGTTGCGGCGCTTGGCTGGAACGCGGGGGACAGGCTCCTCATCACTTTGGTCGGCACGTCGGCGGTGATCCACCGGCGCCCGGACGGCGTATTCGTCATGCCCCGCAAGCCTTATGTCGCCCTGTCGGCCCCGGTTCGCAAGGTGTGCGGTGCTCACGCGGGCAGCCGCATGCTCCTGGTCGCCGACGCTGCCCACGACGCTCTCGTCGTCCATCCCGAAGCCGCCGTGCAGACGATGCTGCGCGCCTTCCACACCACTCTTGCCGCCGCCGAGGAGGCATCATGACCACGCCCGCTACCCGGCAGGACTTCGATGCGGCACGACTGCTGCTGTCGCCTCGGTGTCGACCCCGCCGATTTTGTCGCCGCTGCGGCACCGGCCTGCACCCGAGTCGGCGCGGCGCCCTATGCCGACAATCCGCGAATGGAGTCCCGTCGTCGCGGCTCTGGTCTCGCCCAGTACGGCCCGTTCCCACGGGTCCTACTGGGCCAAGGCCGACAGGCGAGGCCGGCGATGTGTGGATCCCGAGCCGGAGGGTACCCGCCTGGAAAGATCGCTCCAAAACCGATTCAGGAGGCCGAGGCAGATATGGGTGACTACCGGAAATCGATCACCGTTGATGCGCCACCGGCGCGCTTGTTCACCTATCTGTCTGACGTGCGGAATCTACCGAACTACATGCCTCGCCTGACCTCCGCCAAACCACTCGAAGGGGACAAGGTCGAAGTCACCGCCCACATCGACCCGGCCGACGGCCCTGAACAGGACGTCGAAGGCGAAGCCTGGATCCATGTCCTTGAGGAGGGGAAATCCCTGGAATGGGGCGCTCCGGGCCCTCACGACTACCACGGCCGCCTCCACATCGGGCCCGGCGACACGGAGAATGCCGCCACGCTCGCCGTCGAACTGCACACTGAGCACGCCGAAGGGGAACAAATCAACCAGGCGTTGGAAGAAACCCTTTCCGGCATTAAACGAGCCGCAGAACACGGCTGAAGACGTGTGCCCGCACCCGGTTTCAGCTGTTCCTGACGCGGTATCGGCCTACCTTAAGGATTTCCCCGGGCCATAGAGTTTGATCCAGGGATGGTGATCTGCGAGCAGACCAGCGTAGGTTTCATCGCCGTCGGGACGCGATAGCACAGCATGTCCAAGACCGGCGGGACAGATACCGAGCTGACCAAGGGTTCGCTAAACCGGCAATCAGTTTAGGAGATCTTCGCTATGCCAGCTCTCACCCGTGTGCTCGGCGGGGTCACGGCCGCCTACAGCGCCGCACTGATCGTCGCGCCCAAACTGCTGGCGAAACCGAGTGGGCTGACAAGCCCGACTGGCGAGGTCCCGGCTCCGGTCCGAACCCTCATCGCGGCCATCGGTGCCCGGGACACCGCGATCGGCGTAGCCATGATGCTCGCGCCGGAAGGCAGGCCGTTGCGGGTGGCACTGGCAGCGCGGGTGACAGCCGATGCGGCCGACGCCGCAATCTTCGGCCTGTCGCTCGCGGACAAGTCCGCGCGAGCGAAGATCGGCGGGTTCGCCGCCGGCTGGGCAGTCCTGTGCGCCTTGTCCGGGCTACGGCGATGACCGCACCTGAGGACGTACCCGGTCTTGAGGCCGGTGGCTCCGTCGCTCCCGGCGACACACCGCCCGACGCAAGGCAGACTCCCGGCCTGTCACACCCGCAGCCGATCCCTCGCGGACCGGCCTGATCATCACGCTTATCGTGATCGGGTTTGTGGTGGCCGGCATCGCTGGCTTCTCTATCTTCCGCGGGCTGGACCCTCTTTGACGTTCTACGATGTTGTACCAAAGAGGGCCGGTCGCCGCCGTTGCCATGGAGTGAATCAGCGACGGCGACGACCGGCGGGACGCCGCTGCCCTCGGCGTCCTCCAGCGGCGGATCGTCCGAATCCGCCGCGGTCGAGGAAAGGTGACCGCGGCGGCCGCTGAATCCAGGTCACACGCCGGGTGATTCGTGTGACCCAGCCGGTACTAGTTCTTGTTGGTGCCGGGGTCAGGACCTTGTCGATGACGAAGACGGTGGCGTTCTTGGTGGGACGTTGCCGCACAGGATCTTGGCGCCGTTGACGGTCATGTTCTCGCCGGAGCCTTCGATTTTGAGCGGGCCACCGGCGGTGTCGCGGCCGGTCGCCAGAACCATCCGCGCGCCATTCACTACCTCGACGGTGAAAGCCCAGCAGTATTTTTGACCACCTGCACCTTTTCCAAGTGCCACTGGACGCGAGCGCGCAAGTCTGCCTACGGCAAACCATCACCAGCGTGTCGCGCCGAGTCCAGTCGCGTGCGATCTCGGTTCCAGCCGCGAAGTGATCCGTGGTAAGCATGCCGGGTCCGGGACCGTTACAGGTCAGCCCCCGACCTCCTTGCTCACACCACTTGGTCCGTCGTAGGTCCGATCCGGAAGATTGCGAACTACTTCCAACGTGTCCTCATCGGCACCATTCTGCTCGGCGGCGCGAATCAAGTCGTCGCGGTTCGCCGGATAGTCGACCCCTGCCAAGTGTTTCTGGAGTTCAATCGGATTCGTATCGCTCACGTGAGGCTCCTTCCAGGCTGAAACCATCGGCTACCCGGATTCGCGGCCCCCAAACACCGGGTCGCGGCTCAAAACCACCCATGCTTTGCCGAGCTCGCAGCGGAACCGCAGCGTGACCCAGACGATCGCCGCCGGTGTGCGTCGGCGATTTGCGCACCGTCGTCGACTGGATCACCGCGTCCCAGGCGTGAGCCCTGCAGTCAATTCGCGGATCACATCGACGGACACCACGCCGCCAACCTGCACCGCTTCGCCGAGCACCTGAATTGTGGCCTTCGCCCAGCGCCACGGCAGAGTCACACAGTGCTGCCCTACTCGGCCAGCTTTCTGAGACAGGCGACCCGCACCGCACCGTGTTAATGATCGATCACGCGCCCCGCGTATCCACGGCCTGACCGGAATTCCGGTCAATCCTCTCGCCGTCTTCTGAATCGCGGGTCGGAGAAGCGCGCCATCGTTCCTTCGGAGACCACGCCGGCGTGAGACCGGTTTCGGGGCGATTGCCCGCTTCGGAGCCGGAGAATGGTCGACCGGCCAGCAGGTAAGGGGCTCTGGGCGTAGTTTTGCCCCATGATCGGTCGACCGGGCTGGATCGCACTGTCGGGTGCTGTAGTGGCCTTTGCGGCTTTCGTTGCCCCGGTGGTCATACCCACTTCATTCGACGACTACCGCAAGACAGCCGTCCAAGCGGCACAAGACGCGCTTGGCCAGGTTCGCACCGTCGCCTTGGTCGTGGAGGCCGCCCGTGATGGACGGACGCTGAAACCTTACGTTTCGCAGGTTTTCTGGCAGTCGAGAGAAGCACTGGGCACGGCGCAAAAAGAGATGGCCGCGGAGGAAGTACCGGACGCGCGGGCCAAAAGTGTCGAAGCGCAGATCGTCCCGCTGTTGGCCGCGTCGATCCGGCAAGTGAACGCGGCCGAGATCACGCTGGACGATGATGTGACCGCCGCCGGGACCGCGGTGCGGGAGCTTACTGATCTGGGTGATCAGCTGGCTGTTTTCGTGGGCCGGTACCGATGAAACGCCTCTTCGCGATCACCCTTGGGATTCTCACCGCGATCGGCGGATTCGTCGACATCGGCGATCTGGTCGCCAACTCCGAAGCAGGAGCGCGGTTCGGACTGCGATTGGCGTGGGTGGTGGTCGTCGGCGTCGTCGGGATCTGCGTGTACGCGGAGATGGCGAGCCGTGTCGCCGCGGTCAGCCGCCGCCCGGTGTTCGACCTGATCCGGGAGCGGCTGGGCGCCAGGATCGCGTTGGCGAATCTCGTCGGCTCTTATCTGATCACGTTGCTGACGCTGGGCGCGGAGATCGGCGGTGTCGCGCTGGCCCTGCACCTGGCGAGCAGCGTGCACTACCTGCTGTGGGTTCCGCTCGCCGCGGCCGCGGTGTGGGTGGTGCTGTGGCGGGTGAAGTTCGAGAACCTGGAACGATTCTTCGGGTTACTCGGGCTTACCCTGGTCGTGTTCGTGGTCGCGTTGTTCACGCTGAACACCGACTGGGCCCGGTTGGGATCGGAACTCACCAGCGGCCCACCGGACACGGAGAACTGGGCCACCTATGGGTATTTCGCGATCGCGTTGTTCGCGGCCGCGATGACACCCTACGAGGTGTTTTTCCTCTCCTCCGGCGGCGTCGAGGAGAACTGGACCCGCAAGGACCTGGTCACCGCCCGGGTCAACGTCTTCGTCGGCTTCCCTTTGGGTGGTCTTCTGTCGCTGGGCGTCATGGCGTGTGCCGCGGTGGTGTTCGAACCCCTGTCGGTCTCCGTGGACAGTATCGGGCAGACGACTCTTCCCGTGGCCATGGCGCTGGGCAAGGTCGGGCTGGCGATCGTGATCATCGGGGTGTTCGCGGCAACCTTCGGTGCGGCATTGGAGACCGGACTGTCCAACGGTTACACCATCGCGCAGTACTTCGGCTGGGAATGGGGCAAGCGGGTCGCACCGCGGCAGGCGGCGCGTTTTCACACCGTGGTGCTCACCAGCGTCGTCCTGGGTGCCGCCCTGCTGCTGACGACAGTGGACCCGGTCGAACTCACCGAGTACTCACTGGTGTTCTCCGCGGTCGTCCTTCCGCTGACCTACCTGCCGATCTTGATTGTGGCCAATGACCGCGACTACCTCGGCGACCAGGTCAACGGGCCGATACGCAACCTCCTCGGAGTCACTTATTTGGTCGTCATCCTGATCGTCGCCATCGCCGCTATCCCTCTGATGATCATCACCGGAGCAGGCCAATGACGCCACACCGGCACCGACCCGATCCACTGCGAGTCGACTTCCACCTCCTCGACCGTCAGATCATCGATCCGGCGGGACAGAAGATGGGCAAGGTCGACGACGTCGAATTCGACGTTGACGAGCACGGCCGGACCACCATCACCGCTTTGCTCATCGGCCAACAGCCACTCGGCGAGCGGATCGGAGGACGGCTCGGGCAGTGGATCTCGGCCCTCGCCCACCGCATGCGCTCCGATAGCGACCCAGGCCCGCTCCGCATCCCCTTCGACGACGTGATCGAAGTGGACAGTGAGATCACTATCGGCCTCCGCCGTGAACTCTTCGACACCCCGCCCTTGGAACGCTGGTTGCGCGACCGGATCATCGGCCGGATCCCCGGAGCCCGCGATGCGCGCAAGTGAACTGCTCGGCCGGGTGGCCTACGACCAGGAGGGGCATCGTCTCGGCAAGATCGCCGATCTCCTCACCGAGGCGGGCCCGGACGGTACCCACCAACTCGTCGCCGCCCTCGTCACACCAGGCCACCGCGGCCGGCTCCTTGGCTACGAACGACCCGGCATCAACGCGCCCTGGCTCATCAATCGTCTCGCCGCCGTCCTGCATCGCGGAGCCCGAGAAATTCCCTGGGCCGACATCCGCCTCGACTCCCCGTCAGAACAGTGACGAACGCACCGGACACTTGCCTGCGGACGTGAGCACCGCGAGGCCACCCGGCTCGGTGCTGTGATCCAGGAACGCGAACGTGAGATCGAGCTGCTCGGCCTGCAGGTCACCACACCCACACCCGAGTGACCCGGCGGCTGGCTCATCGGCTCCACCGCCGGGACCGGCTCCGACGCCTGGATCGTGCCCTTCGACCTGCGCTCCACCCCGGACCCGGTGTGGCGCGACCGTACCGACACCGCACTCGCACAACTCCACGTCGACCCGCCGCCGCGGCGCAGGACCCGCCCGCCGCCCGGGTTCACCCCTGCCCGCCCCAGCACCTGGATGCCACTCGCCACCGACGGCGACACCGGCGGTGGGGCGCAGCGACAACCGTCTGCGAAGCAACTCATCATCTGTGCCGCCAGCAGAACCTTCGGTGCGCCCCGCGCTGGCCTCGACCACGAACCCGGCCACCTGCCGTCCTTCACAAGTGCGCGGCTCCCTGTTGTCACCCGGCGAGGCGAACCGCGGGCCGGACCAGGGCGCGGATCACGTCCGCGATGCGTGCACCGGCTTTCCCATCACCGAACGGCGAGGGCAGGTCGGCCAGGCGGGCGCGGCGGTCGTTGTCGGCCACCCAGTCCAGGCCGATCGCGGTGATGTCGTGCCGGGCGACCGCTCGGCCGAAATCCTTCAACGCCTCCGGCTGCTCCGTCGACCGTCGCACGACCAGAGCCGGCCGCTTCAGGACCGTCGCCTCCTCTTGCACCGCGCCTGAGTCGGTGACCAGCAGCCCGGCGTGGGCGGCCAGTGCCAGGAAGTCCGAGTGCCACAGCCGGTCCACCACCCGCAGGCCCATGTCTGACGACAGCACGCCGACGCGCTCGATCGTTACCGCCGTCCGCGGGTCCGCAGGCACCACGACCGGGTGACCGGCGTCGACCAGGCCGGCCAGCTGGTTCATGATCTCGAACAACGCCTCCTCGTCGTCGACGTTCTCCGGGTGGCCGATCGTGGCCAGTACGTACCGGTCTGGCTCCAAGCCCCACCGGCGCACGACGGCGAGCCGGTCCGCCTCCGTCATGAGCCGGTGGTGCACGGCCTCGACCGCGGTGCTGCCGGTCAGCCGGACGTCTCGCCCGCCGAGCTTTTCGGCCCGCAGGTTGTCGACGTTGGCCGCGGTCGGCGCGCACAGCACCTGGGAAGCGTGGTCGAGCAGCACCCGGTTCTGCTCGTCGGTCGAGTCGAACTCGTGGCTGCGCACTCCGGCGCCCAGCCGCACCAGAGGAATGCCGTTGGCGTTGGCGGCCAGTGCGCCGGCGAGCGCGGCGTCGGACGCGCCGTGCACGACCACGGCGTCCGGGCAGTCGGCGGCGAACATCCGGGCCAAGTGCTCCATTGCCACCGCGATCGAGCAGTTGCGGTCGTGTGGTGCTGATGGTGGCCGCCGGTCCGCGCGCATCACCCGGGCCGCTTGGTCCAGCCCGGCGAGCACCGGGGCGAGTTCAAAGACCTCCGCCCGGTCGCCAAGGACCACGGCGACGCCGCCGGGACGCGGCGCCGGGATCGGAGCCCGCCGGTGAGGGGTGGCGGTCCGGCGGGCGGGGCGCTCCGTGTGTTGCAGGATTGTGGTCATCGTTGCCTCCAAAGAATCGGTCCTCTGCAGGTAACTTCCTCCGACGGGCCGGGCGCGTCGTCTCGCGGTGACGGTCCGCGCCGTTTTGTGGACCGAGGTTGACGCGTCATCCGATCGTGGCCGCGCGAGTCGCCGGGCAACGGCCGTGTTGCTTGCATTGTGTGAGTGGTGCAACGTTGGCAGCAGTTGTTCCGCTCACGCCGGTCACGTGACGTGATGGTGGCGCTGGTGATCGCCGGTCCGGCTGCGGTCGGGTTGTCCACTGGCCTGCACCGCGTGGCACCCACGCCGACACCGGCCGCCTTCGCAGCCATCTCGGCGCTGTGCGCGGTCGTGGTGGCAGTGTGGCGACGGGAGTTCGACTGGGTGGCCACGGCAGCCGCGTGCGCCACGTTCGCCTTGACCGACCTGCCTTACGCGATCTACGTGATGACCTACTCGCTCACCAGACGACGCAGGTGGCCGCTCGCCGCCGCGGGTATGGCACTGCTGTTGGTCTGGTCCGCCCATCAAGCGCTGTTCGAACAGGCTCTCGGCGCCGGAAGCCAGTTCGGGTTCGAGCCCAGCCTGCCCGCGAACGGCCTCAACGGCCTGGTCTACTGGGCGCTCGCCGCGGTCGCGCCGTTCGTCATGGGACTGGCCAAGAACAGCCTGGAGGAGGCGTTGGCCGAGCGCGAGCGGCACGCCGTGCAGTCCGCGGAGCGGCAGCAGCGGCTGCGGGAGAGCACGCTGCGGGAACGCGGTCTGATCGAGCGGGCGCGGCTGGCGTCGTTGATGCACGACGGCGTCGGTCACCACGTCAGCGTGATGGCGACCACGGCGGGCGCGATCAGCGTCGACGCCGCCGCCACCGAGTCGATCAGACAGCGCTGCGAGCTGATCGTCGAGGTCGGCAGGGAAGCCATTGTGCAGCTCGGCGAGGTGCTCGATGTGCTGTCCACCCCGGACGTGGTCGGCGACGAGGCGAGGTTCGGCACCGCCGACGTCGACAGCCTGGTGCGGGACTACCGGTCGCTCGGCGTGGATGTGTCCTGCGAGGTCGACGAGTCCGCCGACGAGTGCGACCCGGCCACCGGGGATCTGTGTTACCGCATTGTCCGCGAAGCGTTGAGCAATGTGCTGCGCCACGCCGGTGAGCCGCGCGCCGACGTCCGGCTCACCTGCGCGAACGGGGGTGCGCGACTTACCGTGACGAGCCCGCTCGCTCCGCGGAACCGGCCCTCCCTGCCCGGCACGGGCCGCGGCCTGCGCCTGCTCGCCGAGGAAGCGGCGCTGGTGAGCGGCAGCCTCACCGCCGAGCCGGCGGTGGACGAGAACCGCTTCGTGTTATGCGCCCACCTGCCGCCGCGCGATGGCGACAACCCTGTGCGACGATCGGCGTCATGATCAAGGTGCTCGTCGTCGACGACCAGGCCCTGATCCGCGCCGGGACGATGGCGATTCTGGAATCCGCGCCGGACATCGAGGTGGTCGGCGAGGCTGGCGACGGCGCCGAGGCGGTCGCGGTCTGCCGCGAGCAACGACCCGACGTGGTGCTGATGGATTTGCGGATGCCCAAGGTGGACGGCGTGATCGCCACCGCCCAGTTGAAGAAAGACCCGGATCCGCCCCTCGTTCTGGCGCTGACCACTTTTAACGACGACCAGCTGATGATCGACGCGCTCACCGGCGGCGCGGACGGATTCCTGCTCAAGCAGCTCACGCCGAAGGACCTGATCAACGCGATCCGCGCGGTGCACGGCGGCGCGTCGGTGCTCAACGCCGAGATCGGCCGCCGGATCCTGCGGCGCCTCTCGGGCCCCGCCCCTGCCGCGCCGACCGCGTTTCCGGACGCCGCCGAACGGCTCGACCTGCTCAGCGAGCGGGAGCGCGAAGTGCTGGGCCAGGTCGGCCTCGGCCTGAACAACGCCGAGATCGCCGAACATCTGTACATGAGCGTGTCCACGGTCAAGACCTACGTGTCCCGCACCCTGACCAAGCTCCAGTTGAGCAACCGGGTGCAAGCCGCGCTGCTCGCCAGCCAGCTGCGGTTAACGCCCGGCGATCAGCCCCCACGGTGACGCGGGACGAGGGCGCAGGGCACGGTCTGGGTGGCTTCGCCGTCGATGTCGTCGACGAACTGGACAGATACCTTTTGTGCCACCGACAGTGCCGCTAAATCAAGCCACGTTCCTTGGGCCGTGGCGGGGTCGGTGGGATGGATTGGGCGTGGTGGAACACGTTGTCGGGGTCGATGGCGTGTTTGGTGCGTACCAGTTTGGTGAAGGTGGTGTCGCCGTAATAAAGCTGCCACCAGCTGGCCACGTCGGTGGTGGGTTGTGCGGGCAGGTCGGCGTCGAGGTAGTTGACGAAGCAGCCGTCGGTGGCGGTGCCGTCGGGGTCGTCGTTCGCGGCGGCGGGGACGCCACCGGTCTCGGCGTAAATCGCGGTGTAGGTGTCGCGCAGCCATTGGACGTGGTCGTCGTCCTGGGCGGGTTCGGTCCAGAAGGTCATGTACTGGAGTTTGATCGCCGAGTCGCGGTGCGGGGTGGCGGTGGCGCCTTTGTCGACGGCGTTGACCTTGCCGCCGTAGGTGTCGAGTGAGACTCGGGCGCCTTCGGCACCCTGTCCTGCGGCGGCGAACGTCGCGGCCAGGGTGTCGATCTGGTGGTCGGTGAGGCGGCGGTGGTAGGCGGACTTGTAGTCGGCGCGCCATTTCCAGCTGCCCTGGCCAAGTCTCTGGGTGGCGTTGAGCCATGGGCGGGGTGCCCAGCGGTCAAGGTTGCGGGGATGGGTGGCGGCGGAGCCGACGGTGAGAACCGCGCCGAGGAAGTCCTTGAGCGTGGCGCGGGCACGGGTCAGGCTGTCGGGGGTGTTGTCGTCGATGGCGACCTGGGTGGTCAGGGTGATCGCAGGCGCTTTCGAGGTCAACTGCGGGAGGACCTCGAACAGGGCGAACAGCTGGTTGTCCGCGTCCGCGTCGTGCGCGCAGTGGTGCTCGCACCATCGGCTGAAGCGGCGCAGCATCGTGGCCAGTTCCGCGCCGTCGGAGCCGACCTGGTCCCAGCCGATGGTGAGCTCGTGCAGCAGCACCTGCCGCGGGGCGCGGGGCAGCAACTCGTGCGGGGGAGTGCGGTCGCCGGCGGCCGGGTCGCGCAGCAGATAGCGGGTGATCACGCCGAAGTTGCCGCCTCCGCCGCCGGTGTGGGCCCACCACAGGTCGTGGTCGGCGCCGGTGCTGTCGCGGGTGACCAGGCGAATCTCACCGTCGGCGGTGACTACCTCCACGCCGTGCAGGTAGTCGACGGTCAGCCCGTCGCGGCGCGACAGCAGGCCGTAACCGCCGCCGACGATGTGCCCGCCCGCCCCGACGGTGGCGCACTCTCCGCCGGGGATGGTGGTGCCCCAGCGTCGGTGCAGCCTGAGATAGACCTCCCACAGGCTCTGGCCGGGGCCGACGGCGACACAGCCGGTCTCCTGGTCGTGCTCGACCACGCGCAGCAGGCCCAGGTCGACCACGGCGCGGACCGAGGAGTTGAACACGTGGTCCTCGTAGCAGTGCCCGCCGCTGCGCACGGTGAAGTGCTGTCCTTTGCCGGTCAGCTTCCGCACACAGGCGGCGACCTCGGCGGCGTCGCGGGGCAGGTACACCTTGTCGGGCGTGCCGACCCAGCGCAAGTTGTTGCCCTGCACCAAGTCCGGGTAGCGCACATCGTCTCTGTCGATCTTCGGTACGGACATGTTCCCATCCAACATCGGGACGGCCCGCACACGAGGGTGAAACCGCGGCGAGGACGGGCGATCCACGCTCACCCTCCGCTGCCGGAACGGCGATCAACGCCGCAGTCGTCGAAGTTCGGCGCGCCGACGGGTATCACCGCAACCTTTCCTGCGACACGACGCCGAAGGATGCGATAGCAGTCGGCGATCAGCGATCGGTCGACGAAAACCCGGGCTCTCGTGACCTGAGGTCAGAAACCCCCGGTTCTGTGAAAGTCGCGGCAGGCCAACGGATCTGACAACCGATCAGGAGCCCGGTCGTCGGCAAGGCTCCTGCCGGTTATATCCGTCAGTAGGTCGTCGGGCAGGAAGTGGTTTCTGGCCCTACTGTGCGCGGGGGTTTCATTGTCGCCGGCGGTGCGTCCATCCTGTTTAAGTCAGGTCCACCAGGTCCTTCAGCCGACGACCAGACCATCATGAACACCGCCGCCGCGACGCTGACAAGGGCATCATGCGACCCCGGCTCAGAGGGTGTCGGTCACGGGTCGGCGGCCGCCGAGGCGGGCGGGAACAGCGGTGAGCGCCGCCACTGCCAGCACCGTGGCCAGCACGAGGGCGATCAGCTGCCAGGGCATGGGAAGCGTGGTCTTCTCACTGTCGCCGCCGGTGATGGTGGTAATGGCGGCGAACAGCAGGAAGCCTCCTGGGAAGACACCCAGGACGGCGCCGAGGAGTGCGGGCAGCACTTGCGCGGTCGCCAGGGCGACGGTTACGTCCCGCGGGGTGGCGCCGAGAGCACGTGCCAGCGCTGAGGCATGTCGGTTGTCGAGCACCGTCGCCCAAGTGATCACGATGGCGTTGACCGCCGCCAGGGACAGCAGGATGACCGTCCAGACTCCGAGCACGCGCTGCAGCACCGTCACCTGAGCTTCGCTGTACGCGCCGGTGCCTGGCTGGTCGCCGAGGTAGGTGTTGAGCGCCAGGAGAACGAAGATCCCGCTGACCGTGACCGCGATGCTGACCACACCCAGGATGGCCCGTCGCGGCCGGCGGGCCGCGATCCGCAGGGCGAGCAGCAGCGGGACGGGCAGTCGCGCGGAGAGTGCGATCAGCCAACCGGTGCGCCGCGGTGGGCGTGCTGCGTCGACCAGCGCGCTGACGGTGCTGGTGCGGGCGCCGCGCACGGCCGGGACGGCGGTCGCCGCCACCGCGACCCCGAGGGCCACCATGGTTACCACAACGACTGTGGACATGGTCACCGACGCGGTCCCTGCGCTGCCGACAAGGCCGGCGCTCGACTCAGTGAGCAACGGAGCGGTCAGCGCCCCGATCGTCAGCCCGGCCGCCGCCGCGACGATGGCCATCAGGAGATACTCCGCGAGCAGCACGGCAGCGACCAGACCCGGTGTGCCGCCGACTGCCTTGAGGAGCCCGACGCGTCGGGTCTGATCGGCCATCCGGCCGCCGACCAGCACCGAAAGACTCGCCACCGCGAGCAGACCGAGGAGCCAGGCTCCGATCAGCAGCAGGATCTGGGAGTCTTTGGCCAGGCCGGTGGCGTCGGCGAGGATGCTCTGCCAGGTCTGCATGGGCATCATGGCGCCGCCATGCTCGGCGCCGTTCGAGTCGACGAAGGCCTGGGCCTCGTCCGGGTCGGCCAGCTTCAGGTTCATCACATAGGACATCGAGTCCTCCGACGGGGCGAGGCCCCGCACGTCCGCCCGGGTGAGCCACACCAACCCGGGATTGTGCAGCAACCCTTCGGGCAGCTTCTGGTCCGCCGGAATGGCGCCGTTAATGCAACCGGAGGCTGTGATGCAGGACGCCCCCGGATAGGGCGGCATGGCTGCCGTGACGGCGACACCGACGACCTTGAACGACTTGCCGCCCAGGGTGACCGAATCACCAACGCTCACATCGAGCGAGTTGGCGAAGGCGGCTTCGAGCACCACGCCGTCGTCGCTGACCCAACTGCCCCGTGTCACCTCGGGCTGATCGACCGCCGCGCTGGTGGCGTCGCGCCCCTCGATCTGCACATCCGACGTGCGATCGGACGCCTCGAGCTTCCCCGCGATGACGGGATACGGTCCACTGTGCTCGGTGACCCCGGAAGCGGTGGCCAGTTTCTCAAGGGCCGCTAGGTCAGCGGACTTGAGAACACTGGCGACCACGTCGGATCCCTTGGTCGCCGCTCGGGTGCTCTCGTACGGGTCGCTGGCCGCGTCACGCAGAACCAGTCCGAGCGTCAGCGTGGTGGTGGCTGCCAGGATGGCGAGCAGCAGAAGCACGGCCTCGGTGCGACGCCGTCGGAGGTCCCGCAGGGCCAGGCGGACCACGAGGAGGATGCGACCCATTCCGGTCAGCCCTCCAATCCGAGTAGCACGCCGAGATTCCCGGTGCTGCCACCGGTCAGCCGGGTCTGGTCCACGAGCGCGCCGTCGCGCATGGAGAACATCCGGTCCGCGGTGGCCGCGATCCGCGCGTCGTGGGTGACGATGACCAACGTCTGCCCGGACTCGTGCAGTTGCTTGAAGAGCTGCAGGACGTCCAGGGTGGCGGCGCTGTCCAGGTTTCCGGTCGGCTCGTCGGCGAGAACCACCAGCGGGTCGTTGCTCAACGCCCGGGCCACCGCGACCCGCTGCCGCTGACCGCCGGACAGCGCGGAAGGCAGGAAGCGGGACCTGCCGGCGAGCCCGAGCTGATCCAGCAGCTCCTCCGCACGCCGCCGGGCGGCCCGCAGCGAGTGTCCAGCCATCAGTGCCGACAGCTCGACGTTCTCCACGGCGGTGAGCTCCTCCATCAGGTGGAAGGACTGGAAGACATAGCCGACGTCAGTCCGTCGCATCCGGGCCAGGGACTTCTCGCCGATGTTGTCGATGCGCCGGCCGTTCAGCACTACCTCTCCACCCGAGGGCCGGTCCAGCCCCCCGAGCAGGTGCAGCAGCGTGGACTTCCCACAGCCGCTGGGCCCCATCAGCGCCACCGTCTCTCCCGCGTGGACGTCGAGATCGACTCCGTCGACGGCACGCACCAGCCCTTCCCCCTTGCCGTACTCCTTGCGCAACCCGCGGGCGCACAGTACGGGAGTCTCGACGACGTTGCTCACGAACCACTCCTTCGGTAAGTCCAGTTCTGCTCACATGCCTCGAGCCAGCGCAGATCCGCCTGAAGCCGGAGCACGATGCCCTCCAACAGCAACGCCGAGTCCGAGTGCTCCGGCTCGGCCATGACGGCGCGCTGGACGTCCCGCAACCGGCGCAACAGCTCGCGGCGCTGGGTGTCGACGATGGTGAGCGGGTCGGCCAACCGGGCCGACGCGGCCGCGATCAGCTTGAGATGGAACTCCGCGAGGTCGGGTTTCGGCCAGCTCACCTCGGCGATCCACTCGGCGACCCGCTGTTGGCCGTCGGGGGTGAGCACGTACACCTTGCGATCCGACCGGGCGGCGTCATCCGCGGCCCGGTCGACCGCGACCAGGCCGGCCTTCTCCAATCGGGTCAACGTGACGTAGACGTGCCCAGCGTTCATCGCCTCGCCGAGCGGGCCGAGCGCGTCACGCAGCCGCGCGCGCAGCTCGTAGCCGTGCGACGGCTCCTTCGCCAGCATCGCCAGCACCACTTCTTGTTGCACCGACCCTCCCTATATAACCGTTAGCCACAGTATCTAACGGTTATCCCCCCTCGCCGTCAAGTCCGCGCAGTACCACGTGCAGGGACCGCGACCAGCGAAGCCGACGCAAACAGTTGACACGGTGGAATCCCCGCTTGTGCCCTTGAGGGCGCTTCGCCCGCTCTCAAGCGGGTCGGTCCCGGCACGACTCAGCCGGGGAGCCGCAGTGCGTCGCCGCGCTCGGTCCTCTAAATCGGACCCCGATTCGTCGAGGCGGGGCAGCGTTTCGGGTTCACATGCGATTGTGCGCACCGCAGCCAAGTGTGCTCATGCTGACAACTCGTCCCGTACGGCCAGCCACAGTTGCCGAGTTCACTCTTGCGCTTGTCGAAGTCCGCATATGCCGATCACCGTGTGAGCGGCACCCAGGGTGAGGTATGAAGATCGAGGCCATTCGAGTCTCGAAGGTGGTGGTTTGCGTGGGGAATTCCTTGCCAGGCGCGGTTGGGGCCCTCATCGGGTTAGCTGGGGTTTTGCTTGGTGCGTGGGTAACAAGCCGCAATCAAGATCGGCGTTGGCTGCGGGAACAGAAGCTGAAGAGCGCCGCGGACTTCATCACAGCTGGCCTGCATCTCTATGAGTCCCAGCTCGATGGCAGTGACCAGCGCCGACTCAAGACAGAGGATCGCGTTGCGTGGCAGGACAAGCTACAGACCGGTAGGTCGCAGATACATCTGCTGTGTCGCGATGAGACACGCGAATCCGCCGACAAGTTCGCTGGCTTGGTGTGGCGGAAAGAAGGCACCACGAAGGTGTCGGACCAGGAGGATGTCGTTAAGGCCCTTCATACTTTCAACAAGCGCCTTCGACGCGAGATTCGCTCCGGCCGGTAGGTTCGACCGGACCACCTGGCCAACGGACGTCCGTCATGCCGTTGGCCGGTAGCTCGGCGACGATCTCGGGCAGCAGAGGTGCGGCTCGACAAGGCAAGCGGCGACGCGACCACGACCCGGTATTACACCCACGGTGGACTGGCCGTCGCGATGCGCACGGGCGGTGTCCTGCATGGTTTCGTCGGCGGCATCAACGACGCCTCAACTGGGCTGCTGCACCTCGGTGCTCGTGACTATGACGCGGATCTGGGCCGGTTCGTATCGCTGGACCCGATCACGCGCCCGGCCGACTCACAGCAGACCAACGGCTACAACTATGCCAACAACTCGCCGGTCAGCCTGCCATCCTTGGCTGCCTGGCACTGATCACCAGCCGTCCGTCGCCATCTCACCGGTTGGAATAGGTCAAGCCGGTCATGCTGGATTCCCTGCGCCGCGCCGACGCGATCGCCCTGTTCACCCGTGTGGCGGGCTCACCGCCGAACCGGCCGGGTTGCTCGGCGCCGATGAACTGACCCCGAAGTCTGCAGATCGGTGGTTGGTCGTGCTTCGAGAACTGTTGTGGCCTGTTCTTCGTGAGGTGGACCCGTGGCGCGCCCGATCATAGAAGCGGCCAATAGTCCGGTGCGAATGCTCAACCAGTCGGCTTGGATCCCGTGTTGGCTCCGGTCCGAGATTCCTTGGATCCCGTGTCGAATCCGGCATCGGCCGTTCGACGCCTAGACAGATGGCGCCCACAGGGGCCCAGTTGACTTAAGACCGCAGGAGGTCGAAGTGTCTACATCCATCCTCGACATGTCGATGTCACTCGACGGGTACATCGCCGATCCCAACGACTTCCTCGGCGGGGAGAACGGCGAGTTGCTCCACGACTGGTTTGCTGCCGGCGGGCCTGCCGGACAATTCGAAGCCGAGTGGAACGCCGCCGGTGCCGTCCTCGCAGGGCGGCGGACCGCCGAGCTCATGGATCACTGGGGCGGTGACCACAACGGCGCCCCGATCTTCGTACCCAGTCACCGGCCACCCGGCCCGGCCGCCCGGTGGAACTACCCGTTGGTGACCTACGTGACCGACGGAATCGAAAGCGCCATGGCACAGGCGAAGGCCGCCGCCGGGGACCGGGACGTCCAGGTGCGCGGCGGATACGTCGCGCAGCGTGCAATCGAGGCAGGGGTGCTCGACGAGGTGCAGATCCATCACATCCCGGTGCTACTCGGTGCCGGCCGCCGACTCTTCGACCTGCTGCCCTCGCTCGTCACCCTGGACATCATTCGCGTCATCGACACCCCGCAAGCCACCCACATCCGCTACCGCGTCCGCCGCTGACCGGCGTGACCCACCTGCACTATCGGAACGGCCGACACGATTCGCCCAGGCGGCGGCCAGTGTCGAGACGGTGGACGGTGCTTAAGGAGCCCTCCGAGGTCTATCGCAGATAATCATCGACTTTCTGCGGAAGGACTCAAGATCGACCTGGGCGTTGGCTCGTGCACCGCACTGACCAGCACCGTCAGGGGCTTATTGCCGTCCATCGTTCCGATGTTCCTCGAACCCTTTTTTCTCGCCCGCGGCGACCTTGGCGACCCGCTTCAGGATCCATCGGAAACATTGCGCGCCATCGCACGTCAGGGTGTTGCGGTAGTCCCTGCCGTTGTACTGGATCTGGTACGGGAGACCCCATTCCCACGCTGACCGGTTCAAGCGGGGCACTCTCCTCGTCACCACCCGCACCCAAGCTGTCGACGTGAGTTATCGCGCGGAGAGGACTCCGTGCAGGATCGCGTGGGCGAGGGCGTCTGCCTGGGCGGCGGGTGAGAACAGATCGGGGCATGCCAGCCAGGTGGCGGCGACACCGTTGACCGCGGCGATGATCGCGATCGCGCCGGACTCCGGCGCCACCGCGGCGCCCTGGCCGCTCTCGCCGGCCGCCGTCAGCAATTCCGTGAGCTGGTTGGCCCAGGCATCCATGACCCGCCGCTTGTCCTCAAGACCGACGTGAAGCTCAGGGAACTCACCTCCCTGCATCGACATCGCGAACGTGGTGCGCAGGGTGGCGTTGTGCTCAAAGGCGGTGAAGAACGCCACGAGGAACCGGCGAATCCGCTCCCAAGGCTCGAGGTGAGGGTGCTCGAGATGCGCCCAGACCGGGCCGGCGGCCTCACCCCAGTTCTCGGCGATCGTGGCGAGGTACAGCGCGGCCTTGTCGGTGAAGTGGTGATACACCGCGCCACGGGTCAACCCGGCTCGTTCCGCGATGCCGGCCAGCGTCGCCGAGGCATAGCCCCGTTCGGCGAACACCTCCAACGCGGCCGTGAGCAGAGCCCGGCGCGTCTGGGCCGCTTCTTCAGGTGATCGTCGCATCTCACCATTGTGGTATACATACACGCATGTATGATTCGAAAACGAGCGTGTCGATCCGCGATGTGAGGGTGTTCACCGGCGACACCGTTCTGACCCGCGCCCACGTGACCGTCGACAACGGGCTGATCACCACGATCACGACCCAGCCGGCGCCAATCGCGAACGGCACCGAGATCGTTGACGGCCGGGGCCAGACCCTGCTGCCCGGCCTCATTGACGCCCATGCGCACGTCTTCCCGGGAAACCTGGAACAGGCCCTGGCCTTCGGGGTCACCACCGTGCTGGACCTGATGGCTGACCCGGCGGCGATCACCGCCCTTCGTCGGCAAGCCGGCACCACGCCGACCATGGCCGACGTCAGAACCGCCGGCACAGCGGCCACCGTGCCAGGCGGCTACGGCTGGTACCTGGTCGAGATGGGGTACCTACCGCCGTTCCCCACCCTGACCGGACCCGCCCACGCCGAAGCGTTCATCGACGCCCGGCTGACGGAAGGCTCCGACTACATCAAGATCCTCATCGACGATGGATCAACCACCGGAACACCCCTGCCCAAGCTGGGCGAGGACACGATCACCGCGCTCATCGACCACGCCCACGCCAGCAACCGGCTCACCATCGCCCACACTCTCAACGCCGTCGATGCCGCCACGGCCACCCGCGCCGGCATCGACGTTCTCGGCCACCTGTTCCTCGACCGCGTCGACCCGGACCTGCCGCACCTACTCGCCGAACAGGGCACCGCGGTGATCCCGACCCTTGCCGTCCTCGACGGACTGTTCGGCCGACCACACGGAGCCGAACTGCTCGCCGACCACCGCATCGAGCCCTACCTCGACACCACATCCCGCCAGATGCTCGGCTTCGGCCCGATCCCCCTGAACCCCGAAGCACGCTACAACCTCGATGTTCCCCGCCACACCCTCAGCCAACTCCGCGACGCCGGTGTCACGATCCTCGCCGGCAGCGACGCCTCCAACCCCGACACCGCCCACGGCGCCACCCTCCATCTGGAACTCGAACTCCTCGTCCACGCCGGCCTCACCCCCATCGAAGCCCTCACCGCCGCCACCAGCGCACCAGCCGACCGATTCACACTCACCGACCGCGGCCGCATCGCACCCGGACTCCGCGCGGACCTCCTCCTCGTCGACGGCGACCCCACCAGCAACATCACCAACACCCGCGACATCACCGCCATCTGGCGAAACGGTCAACGCATCCCACGCGCCACCCACCTTCAGAAGGCACGGTCGTGACCACAACGGTGAACGCGACAACGATTGACTCGAGTCGCCGCGAAGGCATCAATATCCCAGGCAAGGTGAAGAGCTGAAGAAAGGCCAAGACTGTTCCGTAGGTTGAGAACCTACAATTGGCGACCGCGTTGTAGGGTCTCAGGATCGATGACACTTTCTCAATGACAATGACGGCTGAGGCAGCAGCGAGGTAGCTGGCTACGGTGGTGCGGATTCAGTTCGAAGACCGGGAACGAAGGCGCCTTAACCGTCTCTGCCAGTCGCGACCCGCTTGGCCCAGCTCGGACCGCCGGTTTGATCTCGAAGGGGCGTCGAACTCTGCGAAGGTGTACGTGGACCGATGGCCTTCACAGGTACCGGATAGAGGCCTTTTCGGAAGCTGCCGTGTTCGAACAAGACGACCATGGCGGTGTCTTCGCCGCCGACCCATGCCTCGAAAGCGCGGCGTCCTGCTTGATAAGTAGCTCCGTATGTCGACATGATCGAACGGAGCCGGATCGTGCTGCCGTCTTCGAAGCCGATCGTGATCACCGGTCGTGGGGCCAGACGCCCTGTGAAGACTTCGATGTCGACGACTGTCGCGGTGTGCCAGCCTGTCCTCCGCACCGACTTGGCTCTTCTGTGCCATCCGGCCCAGGCGGTCAAGCTGACCATGCTCCCGAGGGCCAGTGGAATGCCGAAGAGAATCGCGAGTCCGGGTGAACGCATCGCCAACGAGAGCCACACCATAAGACCGAATGCCGTGACGCAGAAACCGGAGGGCAAGATAGCGAGGTGGCCCATGGTGTGAAAGCGCTGGGGCTGAGCCTCGAGCCCGGGCTCCTGCGCGACGCCTGTTTCCGTGGGAAGCCAGGTGACGACCGGAGCCCCGCGTACCTTACGACCGTAGTGGAGAGCGACGACGCATGAGATCCCGGCAGCGAGGAGCGCGACCGAGATGATCACGACGTTGGTCACGAATTCGACGCTTCCCACGAAGGCGGTGCCGCCGTCCCCAGTCAGACCGAGGCAAAGCATGACGGCGGAGGCAAGGAAAAGCACGACCACGACCATGGTTGCCAGGTAGAACATCCGTCGCCGGTCCAGAAGCATCGGAACTGAAGGCTGCGTGGCCACGAGAACTCCCTCTGGGTCGACGAATGACGTGCCGACCAGACTTCCCGGCGCTCCTGCCTGGAGAATACCCGAATGGCCTCGCGAGCGGAACGTGTCGCGGGGCCAGGCGAGGCAATCGCCGGGTTCGCCTCGGCGAGAGGCCGGGTCGTGCCGCAGAACCGTCCGCGCCATGCCCGGACCGCGAGAAAACAGAAAGCTCCGCGACCTGGCCGTCCGATTCGTCGGCCACGCCACCGGCAACCAGCCTTGAAGGGGCCGCCGGAACAGGGGAGAACTGCCACGGGCAGAGCCCGTGTGGCGTGG
Organism: Amycolatopsis sp. NPDC051071; assembly: GCF_040682875.1. Lineage (NCBI taxonomy): Bacteria > Bacillati > Actinomycetota > Actinomycetes > Pseudonocardiales > Pseudonocardiaceae > Amycolatopsis > Amycolatopsis sp. NPDC051071. The sequence continues at coordinate 36,905 of NZ_JBFBBY010000059.1, forward strand.
GTTCAGCGTTGCCGGGCCGCCACGCTCGCCTTATGCCGCGGGCCGGTCACGGCTCGAAACTGGCCCGCCATTTGTTTGCAGATTTCGATAAGTCTGTCGAATACATCGTGGCCCAGCCGTTCCTTCGGCGATCTGAGCGTCGTCGGACAAAGGTTAGGTGCGTCTTGTCCACGTGCGGGGTTCGCCGAAGGACACCGGGTCCACGTCGGCCACGTCTACGGTGAATCGCCACTCGGTGGTGGCGCTGTACTCGTCGTCGGGGTTGGTGAACTCCAGGCAGATGTCCCAGCTGTCGCTGTCGGGGCGGCCGTACGGGCTGCGGGCGACGGCGAGGTCGCGCAGCACGAGATCGCGCGCGGAGGCGGCGGCCAGAGCGCGGGCGGGTGGGATCAGGTCGACGGCCGCGTGGTTGAGCGCACGCTGGGGCGCGTGGCGGCCGGGGTTGCGCAGAGCACCGGTCACCGCGTCCACGAAGTCGCGCAGGGCCGCCTCGATCCGGCGCACGAGGTGCGGTGGTGGCGCGATGGCCGAGATCGTCATGCGGACCCGGTCGGTGACCGACCACGCCGATAGGCGGACCGGCGCGGACAGCGAGGCCACCGGCACGACCCCGCCGTCGATGAGGCGCACGTGCGTCCCGCCGGCGGTGCCGGCCACGGACACGAGGTCGACGGTGGGCCCGGGGCGTTCTTGCGCGGCCAGCACTGCGATGAGCTTCGCGAAGATCTCGCTGCGATATGGGCCGGCCGGCGTGACGGCGTGCTGTGGAGAGCCGTCGACTTCCACCGTCCACACGAGATCGACGGCGGTGTCTGGGTGTGCGGCCAGGTACTCCGCCATCCAGCACGGGTCTTCCGGATGGGTGAAGCGGTCGCGGATCTGGCGCGATGTGAACCCGAAACCCAGGCGCCCCAGCGCGAACACCGGTGTCACCGGTAGCGGTAGCAGGCTGGGCAGCACGTCGTCGGCCACGGCGACCCTGGCCGCGGCCCGCAGGTCCACCCTGCCGGCGAGGCACCGTCCTGGTTCCCCGACGCTGTCGGTGAGGCCGCAGGGGTTCGCCGTCGTCACGAGGGCGTCGCGCACGCCGAGCGGGTCGGCCGGCAGTCCTCTGCCGACCCGCGCGCTCGCCAGCAGCGCCGCCATGCCCGTCACGACCGGCGCGGCGACGCTGGTGCCCTTGCGGCGCCGGGTACCGCCGGGGACGGCGTGCTCGAACTCGCCCGGCGCGACCACGGCGTGCGGCAGGTAGGCGCTGCCCCAGTTGCTGTAGCGGAACATCGTGCCGTCGTCGGCGTACGCGCCCACGGCCAGCACGCCGGGCAGGATGCCCGGCGCGGCCAGCGACCGGCCGCCCTCGTTGCCGGTCGGCGTGACGATCAGTACGCCCGCCTCGACGGCCGCCGCGACCGCCCGCTTGAACAGCGGGTCCGCATCGCCCGACAGTGTCGGCAGCGCGACCGAGCAGTGGATCAGGTGCACGCCCGCCGCGACGAGTGCCTCGATCGAGCGGGCCAGGTTGAGCGGGTCGAGGCCGTCGGATTCGACCCGCACGGCGGGGACCACGACACCGCGGCACCGGGGCACGAACCCCGGTGTCGCGCTGTCATGTCGCCCGAACAGCACGGCCGTGATGAACGTGCCGTGCTCGACCGGAGGTCCGGCGTCCCTTGCCGATCCGAGCCAGCGCGGTTCGAGCACCTCGATGTCCGCGCCCCGCAGAGCCGGGTGCCCGAGGTCGGGCCTGCCGTCGAGGACGCCGACCACGACGTCCGGGTGCCCGGGCGACTCCCGCCACAGCTCCGAAACGCCGGGGATGTCGCGCAGTGCGGTCATCCGTCCGACGATCCCGACTGGGCGAGCCGGTGGAACGCGGGCAGGTCGAACGACTGCGGGTCGTTGAGGTTGTAGCCGTGCACGAGCTGAACGTAGAGGTGGTTCCACCGCTCCGCCGACGTCGGTGAGTACCGCCGCTGTGCTTCGCGGACCACGTAGAGGTCCTCGGTTCGCACGAGTTCCGGGCGTCGCACCGGGGGCGTCTGTTCCGGGAAGTACGACATGACTGGTCTCCGTTCCGGGCTCAGGACTCGCGCCAGCTGCGGACGGCGCCGACCGTGACCGGGAAGACATCGCTCACGTCAACGGTGTAGCGGAACACGAGCCGGGCCCGCCGGGTGTCGAGCGGGTTGAAGAAGCTCAGCTTGATGTCCCAGGAGTCGCTGTCCGGTCGCGCGTAGGGGCTCTTCTCGACGCCGAACTCGTCGAGCACGAGCTTCTGTTTCGTTGCCTGGGCGAACGTCTGGCCTGCTTGGAACGCGTTGGTCGCCGCGTAGTTGAGCGCCCGGTCCGCCGCGGCTTTGCCCAGATTGCGCAGCTCGAAGTAGATGCGGTTGAGGAAGTCCCGCAAGGCTTCGCGGACCTCTTCTGACTGGGGCCGGTTGTCGTCTTGCTCATGGCGGAGATCGACGTCGTCATCAGCGTCCACGGCAGCAGCCGCGAGTTGCTTGACGTCCCAGCCGACCAGGCCCTCTGTCTGCTCCAGCTCGATCACCGGGACGACCTGTCCGGAGAACAGCCGGACGGTGCGGCCGGTGACCCGGCCTGGAAGCGCGACGCGCTCGATGAACCGCTTGGTGCGCTCACCACTGATGATCGGGTGGGCCGCCTCGGCGCATTCCAGGGCTTTCTTCGCCGACTCCGCCAGCGACTCCGCCTGCTCGATCAGCTTGTTCTTGTCCTTGGTGGGCTTGCCGAACTCCGGCGCCTTCTTCCACGCCTCGTCCGCGGCCTTCTTCGCGTCCAACGCTGTCTTGAGCCGTGGATCGTCCGGCTTGGCGTACTTGCGTGCCGTAATACACATCCATTTCGCGTGGTGCAGCGCGTTGTCCGCCTGGTGGAACGCGTCTTCGGCGATGTTCTTGAACTCAGATTCCCCAGCGTCCTGGATGAGTTTCTTCAGGTTCGCCAGATCGCGCGGGTCTTTCTGGAACTTCCGCACCCGCTTCAGGCGCCGGTCGGCCTCGGCCGCGTCGTCGACTTCCGACTCGGTGGTCGTCGTCGCGGCCACCTGGCCATCCAGCAGATCGACCAGACGCTGGTAGACCTCGGGACCGAAGCCACCGACACCCTCGATCGCGTAGACCGGGGTCAGCTCCAGGTTGAGCGTCCAGATCAGCCGGTTCGACTCGGACGGCTTCTTCCGGAGGTAGGTGACGAGCTGTTTGGCGTCGTACGGGTTCGGCGGTGGCTTCGGCTGCGCGTCCGCGGGCATCGGCTGCGAGTTCTGGTACGCGGCGAGGGCCTGCTTGAACGAGTCGCGCCGCGCCTCCGTGCCGAAGTCGTAGCCCAGCGCGCCGATCGCATACACCAGGGAACTCGGTTCGGGCTCCGGCTCGACGGCCGACGGGACGACCTCCTCTCGGTCGGGTGCCGGCTCGTAGCGGTGCACGACCTGTTGCGTCACCACGGGTTCGGGCGCCGGGGTGACGTCCGAGCATGCGCACGACTGGGCGACCTCGGGCTCGGCAGGCACTTGCTCTTCTTCGATCTGGGTTGTCACTAGGTTTACCGCCCTTTCGATGTCGAGTGTTCCGGTGAGGAGGCGTAGGCAGGCGACCGGATCGTCCGAGCCGCACGGTGTCGCGGTGGTGAGCAAAGCGTCGGCGATCCTCCGCGGATCCGGCCTGCGGCCCGCGGCGACTTGCAGGCTGAGCAACAGGGCCGCGACCCCGGCGACGAGCGGGGTCGCGAGGCTCGTCCCGGTGCGGCGGGCGACTCCGCCGCCGGGCAGCGGGCACAGCAGGTTCTCGCCCGGTGCGAGCAGGCCGCGCCGCTGGTACTCCGCGCCCCAATTGCTCACGGCCAGCGGCTTTCCGGAGTCCGCGAGCGCGCCGACCGCGAGCACGGACGGCAACGCGGCGGGCACGTGCGCGCAGAAGCACCCGTCGTTGCCCGCCGCCGCGACGACGAGCACGCCGCGCTCGGCGCACCGGCGCACCGCCCGTGCCAGCAGGTCGTCGGCACCGCCGGCGGCGGACAACCGGCCCGCGCTGACGTTGACCACATGGGCGCCCGCTTCCACCGCGGCCTCGATACCCCGGGCGAGATCGAGTTGCGTGGTACGCGGCCGCCGGTCGGAAAACACCGGCACCGAGATGATCCGGCAACCAGGTGCGACGCCGGGTGCCGGACCGCCGTGCCGCCCGGCGAGCACGCCGGCGACGGCCGTCCCGTGCGCACCCCGCGCACCGGGCGTCGCGTCGGCGGGCCAAAGCGATCTTGCTGTCGTCAGGGCGACACCGGCCAGCGCCGGGTGGCTGTTGTCGACCGCTCCGTCGACAACAGCCACCCGGATCCGGTCGTCTCCGGTGGTGCGTGCCCACAACGCGGCCAGGCCGGGGATCGCGGAAAGCTCAGCCACGGTTCCCCCGCTCGGTACCGCGACGTGGGCACCGGATCATCGGGCGTCGTCACCCGCGAACGGGATGTTCTTGAACTGGATGCCGCCCCAGATGGACTGGTCGACACCCTCCTCGGTGGCCGCCGTGCCCGCTGCCGGACGGCTGACCGGCTCGACGATCTGCGGCGCGAGAGCGTTCTCGTGCTCGAACATGCGACTCTCCTTATATTCGACGGAAATTCCGGCGGAAACCGGACGAGAGACCACGCTATTAATCTCTGAAAAAGGAGTCAATTACACGACCGGGCGGTGCCAGCTACCCAAAATCCCTTCATGTACCACCCTCTGGAACAGTTGCGAGTTCACCGACCTAGCCATAGTCAAGAAGCTGAGATGAAGAGCGAGACTAGATTTCATTTGACAGATGGCCCGGACTTGTGGGCAGCGACTTCCTGGAGTCAGTCGCCTTCTGGAGTGTCCTTCGATCGAGAATTCAGACCGGGTGCAGCGTTCACTCCGCGTTTCATGAGTAAATCGATATCTGTCAACTGACGGCCGGCCTGACGCGCTGGTCGAGAGCGTTTGTTTCTCAATGTTTGTCAAATTAGCGAGTGCGACTCGGCGACAACCCGAGAGAGCAGGCATGGTCCTGGCTCCCGCCACACCCGCTAGTGGACGCAGCGTATCCGAGGCATAAGCTCAAACCACACGCGGCAACCGCCGGCAGTCGCCGATCGAACGACCCGCGTCACCCTCGCGGCTATATCGACCTGGTATTGGACACCAATTGTCAAGAACGCTGAGGCATGTGTGGCGAATGGCTGACAGCATCTCACCATATGAGGCCAGCAAGAAACTCTCATTCTCATGAGGCAGAAACCGCCGCCGACACGATGCTGCACCAGCGTCGGAGATACCGGTATCAAAGCCGTGTAGTTACTCAGTGGGGTTGTACTCGGGCCTTTCGGTCGTACGTCCAGCGGGAAGCTGGGCGGTCGAGACCCCGAAGGACTTCCGAAACCGACCACTAAGGCAGGGTAGTGGCCTCCGGTACCGGAATTCTGCGATGACCGGGTCCGCCGATCCATTCGACTCTGCGGACGTCGTCTCGGCATCGGAGTCGGTTGTCCGGGTCGGTGACGGTGTCCGGCCCGGCCCGGCCGAGGAAGTATCACCGGGCGCATGATCGGTAAACTCGACGAGGCCGCGGCAGCCGCGCTGACCACGGCGTTCGGCAAGGTGACGTACACGGTGCCGTCGACGATCGTGGTTGATCTGACCGGGTGAACTTCCTGGAGCTGGAGGGCGTGGCATCTCTGTTAGCACTAACCAGTCTCTGCTCCGACGACCACCGTGGCCTGTGGATCGTTTCTTCACCTGTCGTGCGTCGCAAGCTCACCTTGCTCGGCCGCTGCCGCGTCGGCCGGTCGCGACAGTCAACGAATTGCTCCCTGACCAGCAGTGATCGGCAGGAAAGACCCCAGCGAGCCTCGCGTTGCTCCAAGTTGAGGCTGGTTGGTCGATGCGGCAGGCTGAGGTCATGGTCGAGATGAGCCCGTCCGCTGCGCGCGAGTTCTGAAGGCGTTGATGGACAACGCATCCGCTCTGGTCGCTGATGCCCATACTTTGCTGGCCGCGGGCTCGTATGGGCGTGCTCGCTCGTTGCGCGTCCTGGCACAGGAAGAACTCGGCAAGCTTGCTCAGCATGGACGCAGTCACACCGCGAAGTAGCTTGAAGCCGTCGTGTTCGGCGACGAGCTTGCCGAGTTCTGGGGGGATTACAGCCGCATCCGAGAACAGGTGGCGAACCTCGACTCGTTTGAGGAGGCATACGAGCAACGGCAGAAAGAAGCCGAACAAGCCGCCTCTGAGGCCAGCATCGCAAAAAAGCTTCGGGTCCTGCGGCCCTGTCCGGTCGCGTGCGCTGCCCCCAATGTGGCATTGGGGACGCTGATCGTCCCCAATGCCACATTGAGGACTTTTCATCTTGGTTTGTGCTGGTCAGGGTGTTGGGTGGTGTGTTTTTTGTTGGTGTTGAACGAGGACGAGTAGTGCTCGGAGCAGGGTGGTGGCATGGCGGGGGTTGAGGCGGAGTTTGTCGAGGATCCGCCAGGTTTTGAGGGCGGCGAAGGCTCGTTCGACGGCGCAGCGTAGTCCGTTGAAGATGGAGTTGGAGGCCTTTTCGGCGTCGGTGAGAGGGCGGTTGACCTCGGCTTTGATGGGGGTGATGACAGTGTGGTCCCGGTTTGCGGTGGCAGGTTTTTTGGCGAGTTCGCGGAGGTCTTTGTGTAGTCCGTGGTAGCCCTTGTCGCCGCCGAGGGCGAGGTCTGCCGTGTGGAGGTGGTCGAGAAGTTTGTGTCGGCGGGCGGCGGTGATGTCGGCGGTTTTGCCGGGCAGTGCGCAGGAGAGCCAGAGCAGGTTGCCGCCGGTGTCGGTGATGGCTTGGACGTTGAGGCCGTGGCGTTTGTGTTTGCCGCTGTAGTGGCGGCGGTTGGCTTTCCCGGTGCGCCGGCGGGTGCGGATCAAGGTGCCGTCGACGAGGAGCAGAGTGGCGCCGATGGCACGTACCTGGGTAAGGACCCGGTTGAGTCTGGGTGCGCGGGCTGCAAGCAACGCGATGAGTTCCAGTACCCACCGGCGCAGTGTTGAGGCGGATATCCCGTTGCCGGCGGCCAGATCCTCCAAGCGCTGATCGTGGCGCAGTACCACCAGTACCAGCAGGGCTTGCTTGCCCGGTGACGCTTTGCGCCATCGGGACCCGACCTGTTCGCGGTGTTTACGGATGAGGTCACCGGCCATCACGACGGTCTGTTTCGACACGGGAAGGGTGCTCTGGTAGACAAGGGCCTCGGAGCCCTCGGTTGTTTGTTGACTCACATCTGCAAATCCTGCCGAGGGCTTCGCTTATGCCCGCTCACGCCACACCTCGCATTCGGGGGTTACGGGCACACCGCGCCACAGTTTCCCCGCCACCACAACCACTCCCGGCACCCGCAACCCCTCCCCACCAGCAACAACAGGATGAAAAGTCCCCATTGGGGGCAGCGGCACTCCACCGCGGCACAGCGCCCAGGCCGAGCGAGCCCAAGCACCAGGGAAACGTCATGAGGGGTCCCCATAGGACGAAAAGTGTCCAGCCGGCTATCTGCCACGGCTGCTGGTCGCCGCGCTGGTGGAGTGGATCGGCAAC
>NZ_JBFBBY010000060.1:0-44293 GCF_040682875.1 Amycolatopsis sp. NPDC051071
GAGGCACAATGAGCGAGCACGACGAAGACGGCTACTCCGGCGAAGCGGTCCTCGTGATCGACGGGGCGGAGATCGCCCTTCACGCGCGACCGCCGCTGTGCCTGCTGGTGCACTTGAGACCACAGCGGCGATCAGCCGCAGCCAAATCCAGTAGGCGCCTAAGACACTCTTGGCTCTAACGACCCAAATCACTCACGATGACCCTGTGCCGTCAGTACCGGTAGTGGTCCAGCTTGTACGGCCCTTCGACGTCCACGCCGATGTACTCGGCCTGGCGCTTGGTCAGCTTCGTCAGCCGCACGCCCAGCGCGTCGAGGTGCAGGCGCGCCACCTTCTCGTCGAGGTGCTTCGGCAACACGTGGACGTCGGTCGAGTACTCGCCCTGCTTCGTGAACAGTTCGATCTGCGCGATCGTCTGGTTGGTGAAGGAGTTCGACATCACGAAGCTCGGGTGGCCGGTGGCGTTCCCGAGGTTCATCAGCCTGCCCTCGGACAGCACGAGGATCGAGTGCGGCTCGCGGTCGGCCGTCGCGGGGAAGACCCACTCGTGTACCTGCGGCTTGATCTCGATCTTCTCGATGCCCGGGATCTTCGCGAGCCCGGCCATGTCGATCTCGTTGTCGAAGTGGCCGACGTTCGCGACGATGGCGTTGTGCTTCATCTTGGCCATCTGGTCGGCCATGATGATGTCGAAGTTGCCGGTCGTGGTGATGAAGATGTCGCCGCGCTCGACGACGTCGTCGAGCTCCACGACGTCGAGGCCCTCCATCGCCGCCTGCAGTGCGCAGATCGGGTCGATCTCGGTGACGACCACGCGGGCACCCTGGCCCCGCAGCGATTCCACCGCGCCCTTGCCGACGTCGCCGTAGCCACAGATGACCGCGACCTTGCCCGCGATCATCACGTCGGTGCCGCGGTTGAGACCGTCGATGAGCGAGTGACGGATGCCGTACTTGTTGTCGAACTTCGACTTCGTCACCGAGTCGTTCACGTTCATCGCCGAGAACAGCAGCTCGCCGTCCTTGGCGAGCTTGTAGAGCCGCTTGACGCCGTTGGTGGTCTCCTCGGTGACCCCGCGGATCTCCTTGGCGATACGGGTGAACCGGCCGGCGTCGCGCGCGATGCTGTCGGTCAGCGTGCGGAGCACGATGGTGTACTCCTCGGGGTCCTCTTCTGTCGCCTGCGGGACGGCGCCGGCGGCCTCGAACTCGACACCCTTGTGGATCAGCATGGTGGCGTCGCCACCGTCGTCGAGGATCATGTTCGGGAGCAGGCCGTCGCCGAAGTCGAAGAGCTGGTCGGTGCACCACCAGTACTCGGCGAGCGTCTCGCCCTTCCACGCGAACACCGCGGAACCCGAGGGCGCGTCGACGGTGCCGTCCCGGCCGACGACGACGGCCGCGGCCGCCTCGTCCTGGGTGGAGAAGATGTTGCAGGACACCCAGCGCACCTCGGCGCCGAGCGCGACGAGCGTCTCGATCAGCACGGCGGTCTGGACGGTCATATGCAGTGACCCGGCGACCCGCGCGCCCTTCAGCGGCTGCGAATCGGCGTACTCGCGGCGCAGCGCCATCAAACCGGGCATCTCGACCTCGGCGAGGCGCAACTGCTTGCGGCCCGCTTCGGCGAGGGAGAGGTCGGCGACGGCGAATTCGATCCCGTTGACCTTGGACAGGGTGGGGCTCACTTGTTCTCCATTCATCGAGGAAGACAGGGTGAAGCGGTCCTTCTCACCGGCGGCGGGAAGAACTTGGTCGGCGCGGGGGTTCAGCGCGCGGCCTCGAAGACGAAGGCCGGAAAAGTGTTGTAACGCAAAAAAGGCACCTCCACAGTGGGAGGCGCCCTTACGTCTGTCATGGCGGGCCGAGCGTGGCGGAAAATTCCGTCGCAGCGCCTCTCGGCCCGGAAACCAGAATGGCAAAGCGCCGCGAGCGCTGTCAAGGCGACGCGGATTCCGCCGCCGTCGAAGAGAATTCCGCGCGGACACCGAGCAGGCGGACCGGTCTGCCGAGGTCGAACATGGCCAGCACGGCCAGCGCCGCCTTCTCGATCTCGGCCGGTTCCGCGGTCGGTGCGGGCAGGGTCACGCTGTGGGTGTGGGTCAGGAACGGCGCGAACCGGACCTTGACCGCGACCCGCGCGGCGGGCCTGCCTTCTTCGGCGACGTCCTGCGATACGCGTTTCGCCAGTGTGACGACTTCGGCGGTCATGGCTTCGAGGTCGGTCAGGTTCTGCTGGAACGTCGTCTCGCGGCTGCGTGAGCGCGCGACGTACGGCGTCGCGGTGACCTCGGCGTCCCCGATTCCCCCGGCGAGGATCCGGTACCACGGGCCGAGCTTCGGGCCGAACCGCCCGGCGAGGTCGGCCGGATCCGCGCCTGCCAGGTCCAGCACGGTGGGATAGCCCGCCTCGGCGAGTTTCTTCGTGGTCTTGGAACCGATACCCCAGAGCGCGTCCGTCGGCTTCTCGGCCATGACGTTCCACCAGTTCTCCTTCACGAGCCGGAAGATCCCGGCCGGTTTGGCGAATCCGGTGGCGAGTTTGGCACGCAGCTTGTTGTCCCCGATGCCGACCGAACACGAAAGGCCGGTCTCTTCGGCCACCGCTCGCCGGACGTCGGCGGCGAGCGCCTCGGGATCGCCCGTGGTGGCGCCGAGGAACGCTTCGTCCCAGCCGAGCACTTCGACGATCACCGGGAACTCCCGCAGCGTCGCCATCACCCGATCGGAGACTTCTTGGTACGCGGGTGCGTCCGTGGCCAGGAAGATCGCGTCGGGACAGCGTTTCGCGGCGGTCCGCAGCGGCATCCCGGAGTGGATGCCGAACTCCCGCGCCTCGTACGACGCCGTCGCCACGACGGCCCGTTCGGCCGGATCGCCGGTCCCGCCGACGACCACGGGTTTACCGCGCAGCTCAGGGTGCCTGGCGACCTCGACCGCCGCGATGAACTGGTCGAGGTCGACGTGGAGCACCCACTCCCGGACGGCCATCCGGAAAGTTTAGGACCGTCGCAGTTCCGCTGCTCGTTCTCCGGAGGTCAGTCGCGCCCGAACCGGGACAGGTGTGCGATCACGGCCGCGGTCACGGTGATCAAACCGATCAGCAGCAAGGCCGGACTGTTCGTCACCATGCCGAGCAGCATCAGCAGGCCTGCCATGAGGTCGAGGCCCAGCAGGACGGCCAGCCGGAGGAGTGACGGTTTCGCGGGCTTGCCAGAGCGAAGCCGCGCGGCCAGTTCGGGTTCGGTCAGCTCGAACCAGCGCTCGATCTTCTCCAGCTCCTGCCGATCGTGATGGCTCAGCATCGGGGTCTCCTTCGGTGCGCACCGCCCGTCGACATCCGGGGAATACCCAGGAAGGAGGGCGGATAAGCATCGAATCTCGCACCAAATTTCGTATAACGACCTATACGTCCCGGCTAGTGGAGCGTCCTTTATGGATCGCCTGATTGCACCATTGGGGCATTCGGCACGCCGAAAGATCGTCAAAGAGGAGGAATGTCGGTAGTTTCTGCGATCACGGCCGTGGTGGCCGCAGGCTGCTCCACCTGGGAGGACTCGGAAGATGACCATACCCACCGAACCGATCGGCAGCATTCCCCGGCCGGCGTACCTCGTCGAAGGGCTCGGCGAGCACGCGGCCGGGCGGCTCGACGCCGACGGGCTCGGCGAGCTCCAGGAAAAAGCACTCGTGGATACGATCAAACGCCTGGAGGAGACCGGATCACCGGTTATCACCGACGGCGAGCAGGGCAAGCCGAGCTTCGCCACCTACCCGTTGGCGGGACTCACCTCGCTCGCGCCGGACGGCGTCGTCATCCCGTTCGCCGACGGGCACACCCGGCAGCTTCCCAGGCTCACCGCCGGACCCTTCAAATATCAGACCTACGCCGACTCCTATCTTCGCGAGGCCAAGAAGCACACGGCCAAACCGGTGAAGCAGGCGGTGATCGCGGCATCGGCGATCGGGCTCGTGTATCCCGGTGAAGAATTGCCGGGCTATTCGAAAGAACGGTTCATCGCCGACTTGATCAACGAGGCGGAAGCTGATATCCGCCGCAGTCTCGACGCGGGTGCGGACAGCGTTCAAATCGACTTCACCGAAGGCAGGTTGTCGCTGAAGCTCGACCCGTCCGGCGGGCTGCTTCAGTCCTTTGTGGACCTGAACAACGCGGTGCTCGACCGGTTCTCCGAGGAGGAGCGCGTGAAGATCGGGGTGCACACCTGCCCCGGTGGTGACCAGGACTCGGTGCACAGCCTCGACGTGGACTACGCCGAACTGTTGCCGACGCTGTTCCAGCTGAAGGTGGGCAACGTCTACGTCCAGCTGGCCAGCGAGCCGGATCCCGAGCGGGCGCTGAAGGTGATCGCCGAGCATTCGCGGCCGGAGCAGCGGATCTTCGTCGGGGTGACCGACCCGATCGACCCGCGCGTCGAAACGGCCGAGGAGGTCCGGGACCGGGTACTGCAGGCGGCGGGGTACATCTCGCCCGACCGGCTGGGAACCTGTGACGACTGCGGGTTCTCGCCGTTCGCCGACGACACCTCGACGTCTCGGGACACCGCGTTCGCCAAGATCGCCGCCCGCGTCGAGGGCACACGCCTCGCCGCCGACTCGCTGCTGTAGCAGGAGGAGCCCTTCGCCGCATGTCACGCGGTGAAGGGCCCTTTCTTCAGCTCTGGACGGCGACGCGGATGCCCAGGCCGACCAGCAGGCTGCCCATCACCGCGTCCATCACGCGCCGCACCCGGCCGGAGCTGAAGAACCGCCGCAGCGAACCGACCAGCGTCGCGAGGACGAAGAACCACACGACGGTCACCGCGGTGGCGAGCACCGCCAGTTGCAAGGTCTGCGCCGTCGACGCCGAATGCGGAAGGAACTGGGGAAGCAGCGCGAGGAAGAACACCGCGACCTTCGGGTTCAGCAGGTTGGTGAGCAGCCCGTGCCGGAACGCCGCCAAGGGCACCACCTCCGGTGCCACCTTCTCCTTGAGTTCGCTGTAGTCACCGCGGCGCACCGCCAGCCACGCCTTGACACCAAGGAAGATCAGGTACGCGGCACCGATCAGTTTCACCACGGTGAACGCGATGGCCGACGCGGTGAGGATCGCCGCGACGCCGAGCGCGATCGCGACCACCCAGACGAAGACACCCAGCGCGATGCCCAGTCCGGCGGCGATCCCGGCTTTGCGCCCGCCGAGCATGGCGCTGCGGGTCACCACCAGGAAATCGGGGCCGGGCGAGATCGCGCCGAGCAGGCAGACCAGAACGAACGAAAGTGCGGTGGCACCGGAAATCATCCGCCGATGCTATGCCTAGTCGATCCCGCGGGCCATGACGGCGTTCAGGATGTCGACGCCGTCGGGCGTCGTCACCATCACCCGTCCGACTTCAGTGAAGCCGAACGACCGGTACAGCGGGACACCGGCCATGGTCGCGGTCAGCGTCAGCGACGTGAATCCCTCGGCTTTCGCGGCGAGACGGCTTGATTCCAGGATCGCGCGGCCAAGCCCGCGCCGCGTCCAGTCACCGCGGACGAACATGGCGCGGACCCGCGCGGGCTCGGTGGCCGGGTCGAGCGGACGTGCGTCGTCCGCCGCCTCGCTGCCGCCGGCGTGCATCTTGTTGCGCCTGCTCCAGCCCCCGCACGCGACGATCTCGCCGTCCGCCTCGTGCACGAAGTAGGTGCCGTCCTCGATCAGCTGGAGATCGATCCGCGCGACGTGCACCGCCGCGCTGGCGGTCTGCCGCTCGTCGTAGAACCGGGGGAACAACTCCAGCACCGAAGCCCGCATCAGCGCCGCGATCGCGGGCGCGTCGGCGAGAGTAGCCGTCCGTTGCGGCGGCATAGGCGTCGTCATACCGCGGAAGATAGCCAACGGCGGCGGCGGGGGATACCGGATAATCGCGTGATGATCACCGAAGACGGCTGCGAACTGTGGACCTCGGCGACCGGCGAAGGCGACCCGATCCTGTGCTGTCACGGCGGTCCAGGTCTGTGGGACATGTTCGGCACGCTCGACCCCGGCCCGCGGTTCCGGCTGATCCGCTGGGACCAGCGGGGCGCCGGCCGGTCGGAACCGCGTGGCCCGTACACACTGGAGCGGATGGTGGCCGACGTCGACGCCGTCCGCGCGCACCACGGGCTCGACCGCGTCCCGGTGCTCGGGCATTCGTGGGGCGCGCATCTCGCGCTGTTGTACGCCCTCGCGTATCCGGAGCGGGTGAGCGCGCTGGTCTATGTTTCGGGAGTCGGGCTCGGACACGACTGGCACGCGGAGTTCAAGCGGAACTTTGAGCGGGCGCTGGGGGACCGGCACGCCCGGTGGGCCGAACTTCGCGAGCTGGACCGTGATGACGATCGTGAACTCGCGGTGCTGCAGTGAACCGCGGACTTCGTGGCGGACGGCGAGCGCCATGCCGAGGCGATGGCGACGCCCTGGTTCCCGATCAGCTACGAGGCGAACGCCGCGCTCGGCGAGGAAATGCGGGCGGTGCCGGAGTCCGAGCTCGTCGAGGCCTGCCGGGCGCTGCGGGTCCCGACGTTGATCGTGGACGGGATGGCGGACAACCGGCCACGCTGGGCGGTCGATTCGCTGGAGGCGGCGCTTCCCGTGGTGACCCGGGTGCGGCTGCCCGGCGCCGCCCATCTGCCGTGGCTGGAGGCGCCGGACGAGTTCCGCGTGGCTTTGCTCGACTTCCTCAGGCCTGGGTGATCGGCTGCTGTAGTTCGGTGACCCACGTGTCGGGCTCGGCCGCGCAGTCGAGGTAGAACTCCCGCGCCGGGCCGCTCGCGCGGTATCCGTGCGCGTCGACCCACTTCGCCAGTGCCTGGTAGCTGGAGAGCACGGTCTCCATCGAGCCGTGGTGCAGGATCGTCGCCGCGGCCGGCACTTCGGCGAGGCTGACCGTCGAGAACCCTTCGATGCCGTCCGTCTCGGCGGCGATCGGGACGGAGGCGTGGATGGACACTCTTTCGCCGTCTTCGGTGTCTTCGTAGTACGCGATCATCGGCCCCGACGGTGTGATCGAGCCGAGTGCTCCGAAGAGCTCCTGGTACAGCCGCTGCACGATCGGGCCGATCTCCTCGTTGATGTATCCGCTCGCTGTTCCGGTCAGTTCGGCGACGCGTACCGCGGGCAGGCTTTTGACGACGACGTCTTCGGAAGGCATGCTTCCCTCGCTTTCGATGGAGCGGAGCCTCGCCTCGATGGCCTTGAGCCGCGTCTCATCGGCCGCGATGGCCGCTTCGAGCTCGGCCCGCCGCAGTCGCAGCATCCCGCGCAACTCGTCCGCGCCGATCTCCGCGTCCAGGATCTCCTGCACCTTGGTGAGCGTGAAGCCGAGATCCTTGAGTGCGATCACCCGGTTGAGCCGGGCCAGCTGGTCGCCGGTGTAGGACCGGTAGCCGCTGTGCGGGTCGACGTGCGCGGGCCGCAGCAACCCGATGGCGTCGTAGTGACGCAGCATCCGGATCGACACCCGGCCGTGTTTGGCGAATTCTCCGATGCTGAACATGACGCCTCCCACCAGACAGCCTGACACGGTGTCACAGTCAAACGGTCAGCGCACGAGCCGGAAGAACGACCTCACCTCATCGGTGAACACCGCGGGCTGTTCGAAGGCCGCGAAGTGGCCGCCCCGGTCCAGTTCGTTCCAGTGGCGGATGTCGCTGAACCTGCGCTCGGCCCCGCGGCGGGACGGGCGCGGGCTCTCGCGCGGGAAGATCCCGGCAGGTGGCCACGACCACCGTCGGCACTTTCCGCGGGGTCGGTTGCAACCTGACCCCGCACGTCCAAAACCGCTGACCCCTCGCTGGTATACCGCCCGTTGACCGATGGCAGGTCAGCGGGCTATTCTCGATATACGAAAGAAAATTTCCGCATAGCGAAATTGCTGAGGTTTCGATGGTTGATCTTCCCGGTTCGCGTCATGCGCTGCCGTATGTGCTGAACCTGTCGATGGTCTTCGCCGAGTCGCCGCTGCTCGAACGCGCGAGTGCGGCGCGGGCGGCAGGTTTCACCGCGGCCGAGTACTGGTGGCCGTTCGAGACGGCGGTACCGGACGCCGCCGACGTCGACGCGTTCGTGGCGTCGGTCGAGAAGGCGGGTGTCGCGGTGACCGGCCTCAACTTCTTCCCCGGCGACATGGCGGCCGGCGATCGCGGCCTGGTCACCTGGCCAGGGCGCGAGCACGAGTTCGCCGCGGGTATCGCCTCCGCGATCGAGCTCGGCGAGCGGCTCGGCTGCCGCCGGTTCAACGCGCTTTACGGCAACCGGATCGACGGCGTGGACCCGGCCGGGCAGGACAAGCTCGGGCTGGAGAATCTGGCGCTCGCCTCGGACGCCGCGGCACAAATCGGCGCGGAGATCGTCTTGGAACCGTTGTCCGGAGCGGAGAAGTACCCGCTCAAGACCGCGGCCGACGTGCTCAAGGTGCTTGACGAACTCGGGCGCGACAACGTGAAGCTGCTGGCCGACCTGTACCACCTGGCGGTCAACGGTGACGACCTCGACACGGTCACGACTGTCCACACCGGACGGATCGGCCATGTGCAGATCGCCGACGCCCCAGGGCGGCACCAGCCGGGGACCGGAACGCTGGACATCGAGGGATATCTGGAAAAGCTGCAGACGGCGGGTTACCGCGGGCAGATCGGGGTGGAGTACAAACCCGACGGGCCGAGCGCGGAATCGCTGTCGTGGCTGCCTTTCGAACGAAGGGGACTGGCATGATAAAGCTGGGATTCGTCGGCCTGGGGATCATGGGCGGGCCGATGGCGGGACATCTCGTCGCCGCGGGGCACGAGGTGAGTGGCTTCGACACGAACGCCGACGCTCTCGAGCGGCTGGAAGCGGCGGGTGGCCGGGCGGCCTCCGGGGTGACGGACGCCGTCGACGGCGCGGCAGTCGTCATCACCATGCTGCCGAACCATCCGCAGGTCGAGGCCGTCGTGCTGGCGCCGGGCGGGGTGCTGGAATCGGCGAAGCCGGGAACCTTGCTCATCGACATGAGCACGATCCGGCCGGAGACGTCCATCGAGGTGGCCGAACGGGCAGGCGACCGGGGAATCCGGGTGCTGGACGCACCCGTCTCCGGCGGGCAGGCAGGCGCGCAACAAGGCTCACTGTCCATTATGGTCGGTGGGGAGGACGCGGATTTCGCCGCCGCGCTCCCGATCCTGGAAGCCGTCGGCAAGACGATCGTCCACGTGGGACCGCACGGTGCCGGCCAGGTCGTCAAGGCGGCGAACCAGCTGGTCGTCGGCGGGACCTACGGGCTGATCGCCGAAGCCATCGTGCTGCTGGAAGCGTCCGGAGTGGACGCCGGGGTCGGGCTGGACGTGCTCGCGGGCGGGCTCGCCGGCAGCCGGATCCTCGAACTCAAGCGGAAGTCCATGGTGGCACGGGAATTCGCACCCGGCTTCCGGATCGACCTGCACCACAAGGATATGGGCATCGCGCTCGCCGCCGCCAGGCAGGCCGAAGTCGCGCTGCCGATCACCGGGCTGGTCGCCCAGCTCATCGCCGCCGGACGGGCGATGGGACACGGCTCGCTCGATCACTCCGCCCTGCTGAAAGTCGTCGAAGCGCTGTCCGGCGCGGAAAGCAAGGAGTGAGGAATGCCCAGAATCCCCGCCATGCGGGCCGTCGTCGACGTCCTGGTCAGTGAGGGCGTCGACACCGCGTTCGGCTGTCCCGGCGCTGCGATCCTCCCGCTGTACCACGCGATGCAGGGCAGCGGCATCGAGCATCTGATCGTGCGCCACGAAGAGGGCGCGACCCATATGGCCGACGGCTGGGCGAGGACGACCGGCAACGTCGGTGTCGCGATCGGCACGTCCGGGCCCGCCGGGACGAATATGATCACCGGGCTCTACACCGCGCAGGCCGATTCGATCCCGATCATCTGCATCACCGGGCAGGCCGACTCGCGGAAGCTGCACACCGAGGCGTTCCAGGCCGTCGACA
The DNA here is from genome assembly GCF_040682875.1 of Amycolatopsis sp. NPDC051071. NCBI lineage: Bacteria > Bacillati > Actinomycetota > Actinomycetes > Pseudonocardiales > Pseudonocardiaceae > Amycolatopsis > Amycolatopsis sp. NPDC051071. The sequence continues at coordinate 9,970 of NZ_JBFBBY010000060.1, forward strand.
TCGTCGAGATCGCCAAGCCGGTGACGAAATGGGCGGTGCAGGTCAAGGAAGCCGCGCAGCTGCCATGGGTGTTCCGGGAGGCGTTCCGCATCGCGCGGTCCGGCCGTCCCGGTCCGGTGCTGATCGACCTGCCGATCGACGTCCAGCGGCAGGACATCGAGTGGGACTCCAGTATCGACTCTCCGCTGCCGGTCACCACGGTGACGCCGTCGACGGCGCGGGTCGAGCGGGCGCTCGACCTGCTGCTGGCCGCCGAACGCCCGCTTATCCTCGCGGGCGGCGGCGTCGTGCTCGGCGGCGCGAGCGACCGGCTGCGGACAGCGGCCGAACTGCTCGGCGTCCCGGTCGGCGTGACGTTGATGGGCAAGGGGACCTTCCCCGAAGACCACGAACTGTTCGCCGGGATGGCCGGGATCCAGACCTCGCAGCGGTGGGCGAACGCGGCCTTCCTCGAAGCGGATCTGGTGCTCGCGCTCGGTGCGCGGTTCGGCGACCGGCACACCGGTGACCTGGACGTCTACCGCGGCAGCCGGAAGTTCATCCACGTCGACATCGAACCGACGCAGCTGGGCAAGGTGTTCGGGCCGGATCTCGGCATCGTGTCCGACACGGGTGCTTTCCTGGACGCGCTGATCGAAGCGGCGTCAAAGCGTTCGGTGACGCCGGATCCCGGGTGGTCGCGCCGCATCGGCGAGCTGAAGGAGAGCCTGCCGCGGCGGGAGGACTTCGAGGACACACCGATCAAGGCACCGCGGGTGTTCAAGGAGATCAACGAGTTCTACGGCGAGGACGCCTACTTCGTCACCGCGATCGGGCTGTACCAGATCTGGTCCGGGCAGTTCCAGCGCGCACACAAGCCACGTCATTACCAGGTGTGCGGCCAGGCAGGCCCGCTCGGCTGGGAGATCCCGGCCGCGATCGGCGTCAAGAAGGCCAAACCGGAGGCCGAAGTCGTCGGCGTCGTCGGGGACTACTCCTTCCAGTTCCTGGTGGAGGAACTGGCGGTGGCCGCGCAGTACGACGTCGGATTCGTGCTCATCATGCTCAACAACGAGTACCTCGGGCTCATCCGCCAGGCCGAGACCGGCTACGAGATGAACTTCGAGGTCGACATCCACTACGACAAGAACGGCACGGACAACGTCAAGGTCATGGAGGCCTACGGCTGCTCCGGCACCCGCGTGACCGAGCCCGGTGAGATCCGGACGTCGCTCGAATGGGCGCGCAAGGAGGCCGAGCGCACCTCACGGCCGGTGCTCGTGGAGATCATGATCGAACGGGAGGCGAACGCCGCGATGGGCAAGGCGCTCGACAGCGTCGTCGAGTTCGAGCCCGTCGCGGGCTGAACGACGGTGTCCCGGTGGCCCCCCTGCGGCTGCCGGGACACCGTCGTCATGCGATCAGGCCTTGGACTGGTCGTTGCTGAGCCACTTCTCCGGCCGCACCCGCACCAGCACGGAGTTGTCGCTCAGGGAACCGTCGACGTACTGCGTGCCCTTCTCCTCCGGCAGATAGCGGTGCGCGATCTTCAGCGCCTGCTCCCGCGTCGGCGGCTTGTCGTTGGCGACGACCGGACCCTCGGCCGTCACGTACTTGTACGGGATGGTCTCCGTCTGCGCGGCCAGGCTCAGCCTGCCGGCCTTCTTGATCGCCTTGTCCTTGACCGAACCGCGGTCCATCCAGATCAGGAGCTCGCCACCGGGCTCGTAGTCGTACCAGACCGGTACGGCCAGCGGGGCCCGTCCTTCCCGCTCCACGGCCAGGACCCCGATGTGGACCTCGCTCAGGAAGGCTTCCCGTTCCTCGGCGGTCATGACGAAAGACGACATCCGTGCCTCGCTTCTCTCGGCTGAATGAACTACGAGAAGCGGTAACGCGGAGAGTGTTCAGGACATTCCGGGCAGGCTGTCGTATGCAGGCAACACCCGGCACACCTCGGCCCCGGAACTAGGGCCGGACGCAAGTAGAGGACTACTGAGGGGAAGTCAACCATGGCGGCACGGCACTCGCGTGCTTGAAGCCGTAACTCGCGTGCTTGAAGCGGGAACTCGCGTGCTTAAAGACGTAACTCGCGTGCTCAGACCCCGCACACCTGAGTTCGGCGTCCAGCACGTGAGATCCGTCTTTAAGCACGCGAGTTACGTGTTCAAGCACGCGAGTTACGTGTTCAAGCACGCGAGTTACGCGCTCAAGCACGCGAGTTGCGTGTTCAAGCACGCGAGTTACGCCTTCGCTCTGGCCGCCGACCCCGCGAACAGGTCGGTCACAGTGAGCCCGGGCGTCACGCCGCCTTTGACTTACCCCTCAATAGTTGCGGTGGTTACGGAGTGGGCGAAGTCGAGCTGGTCGGAGTCGCCTCGCCGCTGTTCCCCGCCGGGGTGGACGAAGGCGGCGGAGTAGTCGTGGTGCTCGAAGGGGGCGGCGTCGAGGAGGGCGGAGTGCTCGAAGGCGGTGTCGACGACGGCGGCGTCGAGGAAGGCGGCGTGCTGCTCGGCTTCGTCGACGAAGGCGGGACGATGCTGCTCGGCGACGGGAACGACGTGCCGGGCAACGGGGTCGGCGGTGTGGTCGTCACCGGAGGGGGAGTGCCGTCGGGCAGGGTCGGCACCGGGACCTTGCCGCCGGGTGCGCCGGCGGCGACGTCCGGGGAGTCGGGGGCGCCGACCGGGACCTGGCTGTCGGGCAGTGTCGCGACACCGCCGCGGTAGGAGACCGCCCACCGGATCACGGTGTCCACATAGGACAGCGAGTGGTTGTAGCGGTAGACGGCCACGCGCTGGGTCTGCTCGGAGCCGAGGTCGACGCCGCCGGAGCACAGATAACGTCCCGAGCCCAGAGTCGCGTCGTAGATGTTGTTGGGGTTCGACTCGCCGTCGCCGTTGCCGTCGGAGGCGTAGCCCTTCCACGTCGACGGGATGAACTGCGTCGGCCCGACGGCGCGATCCCATACCGTGTCACCGTCGAATTTGCCGCCGTCGGTGTCGGAGATCGCGGCGAATGGCCCGGCGCCGTTGAGCACCGGGCCGAGGATCGGCTCCAACGTGTTGCCCTTGGCGTCGACGTAACCACCACGCGCGTGGTTCGACTCGATCCGCCCGATGCTCGCGATCAGTGCCCAGTCGATGTGGCAGCCCGGTAGTTCCTTCGCGAGGATGTCGGCCGCGTTGCGGTACGCCTTCATCATGCTGGCGGGGATGCCGAGCGCGCCCGACGGCGCGAACGAGCCGCCGACGTTGCCGCCGGGGACGGTCAGCGGGTCCGGGTTGGGCGGTTCGGGGAGGCTGCCGTCGACGGCGATCTCCGGGACCGTGCCCGCGGGAGGCTGCCACTGCGCGGCCTGGTTCTGCGGCGCGGTGGTGTCCTTCGCCGCGGCGATCGGGGTGTCGGGACCCGCCGACGCGGTGACCGCGGGCAGGACGGCGAGCGCGCCACCGGCGAGCGCGAAGGCCGTCCGGTGCCGGGCGGACAGCCTGTCCGTCTGTCGAGGGCGGTGCTTCGGCATGTTCTCTCCCGCTAGGTCGACTCCGGGCAAAACTATCCGATACAACGGAATTTCGGGGAAGGCGCAACGAAAAACCTGCGAAGCCGCCGGGATTTCGTCCACCCGGCACAAGACCTTCGTAGTGAACTTGTCAATTTCACACTGAGTTCACCGAAGCGCCAGCAGAATCGTCCGCCGCTGCCGAGGACGTGGCCTGTACTGCGTGCAAAGAAGTCTTTGCACAATCTCCTTTGCACGGCTATCTTGGTGCCATGACCGGTCCGCCGCCACCCGAAGAGATCGCCGATCCCGCCGTGTTGAAGGCGGTGATGCATCCGTTGCGCAGGCGGATCATGGAAGCACTGGGCCGAGGGCCCGCCACGGCGACGAAGCTGGCCAAGGAACTGGGGGAGAGTTCGGGCGCGACCAGCTACCACCTGCGTGAACTGGCGAAGTACTCCTTCGTCGAGGAGGCGCCGGAACTCGCGCACGGCAAGGAGCGCTGGTGGCGTGCCAGGGCACGGGACATCCGGTGGCCCCGGCACAGCGAGCAGAGCGACGAGATGCGCGCGGTGTTCGACGAAGCGCAGCGCGCCGCTTTCACCGAGGACCTCGAACAGATGGCGCGCTTCGTCGAACGTCGCGGTGAACTGGGGGAATGGGGTGACGCGCTGGTGTTCTCGCGTGGCGCGGTGCACGTGAACATGGCGGAGCTGAAGCAGTTCTGGGAGGAGTACCTGGACCTGCTGCGCCGCTATTGGCGGCCGGAACCCGGCCCGGACGCGCGGAAGGTCTTCGTGCGCTGGACGGCGTTCCCGGATCCGGATGGGGAGGGCGAAAGGGGGAACTGAACGGAAAACCCGGTGGGAGAGCGGCCACTCGACCACCGGATCGCGTCACCACGCCGGACGGCGTGTCTTCACGAACGACTCCACAGACAAGGGGGAGCAGCATGCTGCTCTGGAAACGCGTCGCGGCCATCGGTACCGCGATGAGCCTGCTCGCGGCGGGAACCGCGACGGCAGCGCAACCGCCGGATGGAGTATCCCGGGCGGGAGCCACCATCCGCTACACCGAGTACGGCATCCCGCATATCGTCGCGAACGACTACGTGGACCTGGGCTTCGGCCAGGGGTACGCGGCGGCCAAGGACAACCTCTGTGCCATCGCCGACGTCGCGATGACCACCCGAGCAGAGCGTTCCCGCTGGCTCGGCCCGGACGCGCCGCCGACGAGCGGGGTGAGCCAGGCGAGTACGAACCTGGCCAGTGACCTCTACTTCCAAGGTCTCAACGAAAGCGGCGCCGTCGAACGGATGCTGGCCGAGCCCGCGCCGCGTGGGCCGTATCGCGAGGTCAGGGAACTGATCCGCGGCTACGTCGAGGGGGTCGACAAGTACCTGCGCTCCGGCGAGACCACCGACCCGGCCTGCCGCGGCGCCGGCTGGCTGAAACCGATCACCGAACTCGACGTCTACCGGCACACTCACGCCGTCGGAATGGTCTTCGGGCAGGGCGGGCTCGTGGACTCGATCACCGCCTCGCTGCCGGGAGCCCAGCCGGCGGGCAGCGGCCGGGAGCAGCTGCTCGGGGAGACAGGGATCGGCAGCAACGCCATCGCGATCGGCTCGGCGGCCTCGGCGAACGGCCGCGGTGTCTCGCTGGCCAACCCGCACCTGCCGTGGCTCTCGGGTGGCACGAGGCTCTGGCAGTCGCAGCTGAGCCTGCCGGGCAAGCTCGACGTCAGTGGCGCCGGTATCCCCGGTATTCCGCTGATGTGGCTGGGGCATAACGGCACCGCCGCCTGGAGCGGTACGGCCACCGACGCGACCCGGACGTACACGCTGTTCGAACTGAAGCTCGTACCCGGCTCGCCGACGACCTATCTCGTCGACGGGAAGCCCGAGCAGATGCGACGCAACGACGTGAGTGTCCTGTCGCGTAAGGCCGACGGCACGCTGGAGCGCGTCGTACGTCCACAGTGGACGACAAGGTACGGTCCGGTGACGACCCGGCTCGGGCAACGGGAACTGCCGTGGACGGCGTCGAGCGCGTTCGCGATCGCGGACGCCAACGCCGGGAACCTCGGGATGACGAACTCCATGTTCGAGATCGCCCGCGGCCGGACGGCGGGGGAGATGATCGACTCGGTCCGCCGGACCCAGGGTCTGCCGTGGATGAACATCCTCGCCACCGACGACCTTGGCCGGACGGCGTACAGTCAGATCCACGGCGTCCCGCACGTCACCGACGAGAAGGCGGCACGCTGCAACACCCCGCTGGGCAAGGAACTGTTCGACGCCAACGGGGTCGCGGTACTCGACGGCTCGAAGACGTCGTGTGCCTGGGGGCGTGACCGTGACGCGCTGCGGCCGGGGGTCTTCGGCCCGTCCAGCCTGCCGAGCCTGAGCCGCGACGACTACCTCGCGAACTCGAACGACAGCTACTGGCTCTTCAATCCGGCCAAGCCGCAGACCGGCTTCCCCCGGATCGTCGGTCCCGTTCGTAAAGAGCAGAACCTGCGGACACGCGGCGGTTTCCTCGAGATCGCGGACCAGCTGGCGAAGGGTGGTTTCACCGGGCAAGCGATGCGGGACCTGATGTTCTCGCACCGCGACCACGCGGCCGAACTCGTCTTGCCCGACGTCGTCGGGATGTGCCGCACCATGCCGGGAATGGACGCCGCGTGCGCCGCGCTGGCGGGCTGGGACGGTCGTTCGGACGCCGAAAGCCGGGGTGCCCTGCTGTTCGACCGTTTCTGGGCCAGAGTGGATCGGAAGGGCTCCGGCGTGTGGAAGGTTCCCTTCGACGTCAACGATCCCGTCCATACGCCGAACACTCTCGACACCGGCAACGCGGCGATCCGGAAGGCGTTCACCGACGCCGTCGCGGAGTTGACGGCGGCGAAGATCCCGTTCGACGCGCCCTTCGGCGACAACCACTACGTCGTGCGCAACGGCAAGAAGATCCTGCTCGGTGGGGGAACCGCCGGTCGCGGTGTCTACGATTCCCTCGGTGGGCCTTGGGATCCGGCGAAGGGCTACACCGAGGTCGTGCACGGCGGGACGTACCTGCACGTCGTGGCGTTCAACGGAACCGGCTGCCCAGACACGACGACGTTGCTGACCTACTCGCAGTCCGGGAACCCGAAGTCCGCACACTACAGTGACCAGACGGAGCTGTACTCGCGCAAGCAATGGGTCACCGAACGGTATTGCGAGAAGGACATCCTCGCGTCGCCGTCGCTCGAAGTGATCCGGGTGAGCAGGCGATGATCGCGGCGCTGCTCGCGGCCGTCGTGGCGGTCTCGTCGCCCGCACCCTCGGCCGCTCCGGCGGGTGACGTGTCGTTCGCCAGTCACGGCGTGACTTTGCACGGGACGGTGGTTGCCCCCGAAGGCGGCGGGCCCGCCCCCGGGATCGTCATGGTGCACGGCTCGGGCGAGCACCCGAGGAGCGACTACCGCGCGGAAGCCGAGGCCTTCGCCAAGGCTGGGATCGCGACACTGATCTACGACAAGCGGACCGAAGGCTATTCGCTGTTCGAGCGGGACTACTCGGTCCTGGCCGACGACGCGGTCGCCGCCGTCCAGGCCCTGCGCGCCCAGCCTGGCGTGGATCCCACCCGAGTCGGGGTGTGGGGGCTGAGCGAAGGGGGCTGGGTGGCGCCGTTGGCGGCGTCGAAGTCGAAGGACGTCGCTTTCGTGGTCACCGTCGGTGCCAACGGGGTCTCACCCGATCGTCAGCAGGCATGGGCGTTCGAGACCTATCTCAGGCGAGGCGGGGTCACCGGCTCGATGGTGGACATGGTCGCGTCGACGAACATGCGGACCCTCGCCGGTGCCGGCGCGTTCCCCGAGGCCGGGTACGACCCGGTGCCGGTGCTGGAGAAGGTGCGGCAACCGGTGCTCGGGTTGTGGGGTGAACTGGACCGGCTCACCCCACCCGGCGAGGCCGTCCGGATCTTCCGGGAAACGCTGGAGCGAACGGGAAACCGGCAGTACACGCTCAAAGTGTTCCCGCAGGCCCAGCACGGGCTCCGGAAGACGACGGACGGCTTCGACAAACTCGACGGTTTCGCGCCCGGCTATCTCGATCTGGTCGGGACCTGGGTCACCGGTCTGAAGGACGGGCAGGTACAGGCGTCCGCCGATCCGCCACCGCGGCAGGCGAGTGCGAGCGTCGCGTTGGCGCCATTGGCTTGGTATGAGGCACCTTGGCTGCAGATCGGTGGGTGGGCGCTGGCGTTGCTGGCTTTCGCGGCCTATCCGGTGACGGCGTTGTTCCGCCGTGGGAAGCCGACGGTGGTGCCACTCGCCCGGCCCGCGCGCTGGCTGGCGTCGACCGGTCTGCTCGCCACCGTGGGCTTCCTCGCCTACTACGTCGCCTTGACGGCGGGGGCGGCGCAGGCGCCGGGTCCAGTCCTTCTCGGACGGACGTTGCCGTGGCTGGCGTTGCAGATCATCGCGGCCGGCGTCGTCGTGGCCGGTGTGCTCACCGCGGTTTCGTGGTGGCGGCGGCGGAACGAGACGAGTGGGGGAGTACGCGTCGGGCTGATGCTCGCCGGAGTGGCCCTGTTCGTCCCGTGGGCCGTCCACTGGGGACTGCTGGTTCCGTGAAATGAGCCTGGGTGCCGGGCGGCCACCCGGCACCCAGGCGAACGGAAGCCGCGTCACCACGCCCGAGGGCGTGTCTTCACGAACGGACCTCCGGCACTGAAGATACTCAGGACTTCGGAGTGACGGCGAACCGGCGCAGTTCCAGCGCCGGGTTCTTGGCGCGGACCTCGGCGATCCGCTCGGCGGAAAGCTCGCCGGTGGCGGTTCCCGTGCGCTCGCCGAGTGAGGCGAGCACGACGCCCATCGGGTCGACGATCATGCTGTGCCCCGAACCCGCCGGCGCCGCCTGTCCCGCGGCGACCAGGTAGATCGTGTTCTCGATCGCCCGCGCCCGGACCAGGGTCGTCCAGTGGTCTTCCTTGAGCGGACCGGGCATCCATTCGGCGGGCAGCAGCACCGCGTCCGCGCCCGCGTCGACCAGGCGGCGGGTGACCTCCGGGAACCTGAGGTCGTAACAGGTCTGCAGGCCGAAGACGATCCCGTCGGCCTCGAACGTCTCCGGTGCCTCGATGTCGCCGGGGCGGACCAGCTCCGATTCACGGAAACCGAAGGCGTCGTAGAGGTGCAGCTTGCGGTACAACGCGGCGATCGCGCCGTCGGGACCGGCCGCGACGAGCGTGTTCGAGATCCGTTCGCCACCGGGGAGTGCTTCGTTGATGCCGGCGACGACGGTGATCTGACGGTCCTTCGCGAGCCCGCGTAGTTCGGTGACGAACGGGCCGTCGAGTTCTTCCGCCGTGGTCACGAATTCCCGGCTCATCGTCGGTACGGTGAACAGCGAGTATTCGGGCAGTACGACCACCCGCGCACCGCGGTCGGCCGCTTCACCGACGAGGGAGGCGACGCGTGCGAGGTTGGCCTGTTTGTCGTTGCCTGGCGCGAACTGCGCCACCGCGACGTGCACCATGGGACCCCTTCCGATACGTGGAGCTCTTGTATACATGATGGATACTTGAATGGTCCAGGTGTAGGCTCGATCGCGGAAAGTAACGGCATAGAGGGGGATCGGGATGAGTGTGACCGCCGAAGGGGGCGGCCCGGCGCGCGAGCGGGTCTACACGTGGCTGCGCGACGGAATCATCTCAGGTGAGCTGGAGGGCGGCCGTTTCCTCGACGAGATGTGGGTTTCCGGCGTCGTCGGCGTGTCACGGACACCGGTGCGCGAGGCCTTCCACCGCCTGGCGGCCGAGCGGTTCATCAGCCTGCTGCCGCGCAAGGGTGCCCAGGTGCGCACCGTCACCGCCAGGGAACTGGAAGAGGTCTACCAGAGCAGGCGGCTGATCGAAGGGCACGCCATCGCGATGCTCTGCGCGAACCACGCGGGCGCCCCCACTGAACTGCCGGAACTGATTGACGGAATGGTGCGTGCCGGTGCCGAACGTGACTGGTTCGGTGTCTCGGGCTTCGACCGCCGCTTCCACCGCGCCATCGTGAACGCCGCGGGCAACTCCGTCCTGACCGAGTTGTACGACACGCTGCGCTCACGCCAGCAGCGCGTCACCGTACGTGCGCTGGAGGCGCGGCCGGAGCGGCTGACGGTGATCAACGACGAACACCGGGAGCTGGTCGCCGCTCTGGACAAGCACGACGCGAAAGAGGCGTCGCGGTTGCTGGAGCAGCATTTGCGCCCGGTGTCCGAGGTGATGTCGGCGCTGCCTCAGGAAGGCTGACCCGGCTGGTCGTGCGTCAACGATCACGCCGCGACGTACACCCAAGAGGCCGCGGCGACGGCGGACGGTCCGCGAGCGGAGGACCGTGGCCGAGGTCGCCGACGTGATCCGGCGCGTCGATTCCAAGGCCGACGCCGCCGCCGAACGGCTCACCAGCCTCGTCGAAGGACTCAGTGAGCGGTGGCTTTCTGGTTCGATGGGCCTGGACAGGGCGCGAGACCTCCTGCGTGGCGCGATCGCCCTGGAACTGGACGGCTAGGGGGACTGGGAATGGGACTCGAGAAGGTCGCCGGCACGATGCGCGACAACCTGACCGTGCGGCGCGTCTACGGCGAACCGGTCGAACGGGACGGCGTCGTGGTGATCCCCGCCGCGAGCGTCATCGGCGGCGGAGGCGGCGGACACGGCACCGAGCAGGGCAAGGAGGGTGAGGGCGGCGGCTTCATGCTGGCCGCGCGGCCTGTCGGCGCGTACGTCCTCAAGGGCGGCGACGTGCGCTGGGTGCCCGCGGTGGACGTGACCGTCCTGGGTGCGGTCTTCGCCATCATGGTCGCGGCGATCCACAAGGCCAGGCGCCGGAAGAACTGATCGCCCCGGCGCGCGCGGACGGCTTTCGGGCTATTTTCGCTGCATGGCGAAAAGCTCGGCGGTGGAGATCGAGGTAGGGGACCGGACGGTCCGCGTCTCGAACCCGGATCGCGTCTATTTCCCGGCACGGGGCGAGACCAAACTCGATCTGGTGGAGTACTACCTGGCGGTCGGCGACGGGATCGTGCGCGCGCTGCGGGAACGGCCGTGCATGCTGCACCGGTTCCCGTCCGGCGTCGCGGGGGAGAAGGTCCACCAGAAGCGTGTCCCGAACGGTGCCCCGGACTGGCTGCAGACGGTCCGCGTCGACTTCCCCTCGGGCAGGCACGCCTACGAAGTGTGCGTCACGCATCCCGCCGACGTGATCTGGGCGGTGCAGATGTCGACGGTCGAGTTCCACCCGTGGAACTCCCGCCGCGCCGACACCGAACGGCCCGACGAATGGCGGATCGACCTCGACCCGATGCCCGACTGTCCCTTTTCGACCGTGCGCGAGGTCGCGCACACCGTCCACGAGATCCTCGGCGAACTCGGCATCACCGGATGGCCGAAGACGTCCGGCGGCCATGGGCTGCACGTGTACGTCCGGATCGAGCCCCGCTGGGGTTTCCAGGAGGTACGCCGGGCGGCGCTCGCCTTCGCACACGAGGTCGAACGGCGGATGCCGGACCAGGTCACCACCACCTGGTGGCGCAAGGACCGCGATCCTTCGAAGCTGTTCGTCGACTACAACCAGAACTCCCGCGACCACACCATCGCCAGCGCCTACTCGGTCCGCGGCGTACCCGAAGCCGTCGTCTCGACCCCGATCACCTGGGCCGAGATCGACGACGTCGAACCACGCGAGTTCACCATCGCCACCGTGCCCGCGCGCTTCGCCGACCTCGGCGACCTGCACGCGGGCATCGACGACACGGCCTACTCGCTGGACACCCTCCTGGAATGGGCCGACCGGGACGGCCTCGAAACCGAGGGCTAAACCCGCAACTAGAGGACTACTTGCGGAGACACAGGCCTGGGGACCGCAACTAGAGGACTACTTGCGGAGACGCGGCCTGGGGACCGCAACTAGAGGACTACTTGCCGATGTAGGCCTTCAGGTGCTCGCCGGTGAGCGTCGAAGCGGTCGCGACGAGGTCGGACGGCGTGCCCTCGAAGACGATCTTGCCGCCGTCGTGGCCGGCGCCGGGGCCGAGGTCGATGATCCAGTCGGCGTGCGCCATGACCGCCTGGTGGTGCTCGATCACGATGACGGACTTGCCGGCGTCGACGAGCCGGTCCAGCAGGCCCAGCAGGTTCTCGACGTCGGCGAGGTGCAGGCCGGTGGTGGGTTCGTCGAGGACGTAGACGCCGCCGTTGTCGCCCATATGGGTGGCGAGCTTCAGCCGCTGCCGCTCGCCACCCGAAAGCGTGGTGAGCGGCTGGCCGAGGCTGAGGTAGCCGAGCCCGACGTCCTTGAGCCTGCTGAGGATGGCGTGCGCGGCCGGGATGCGGCCTTCGCCCTCGGCGAAGAACTCTTCGGCTTCGGACACCGGCATTGCCAGCACTTCGCTGATGTTCTTGCCGCCGAAGGTGTACTCCAGCACCGACGCCTGGAACCGCTTGCCTTCGCACTCCTCGCACGTGGTGGCGGTACCGGCCATGATGCCGAGGTCGGTGTAAAGGACACCGGCGCCGTTGCAGTTCGGGCAGGCGCCTTCGGAGTTGGCGCTGAACAGGGCCGGTTTCACGCCGTTGGCCTTGGCGAAGGCCTTGCGGATCGGTTCGAGCATGCTGGTGTAGGTGGCCGGGTTGCTGCGCCGGGAGCCGCGGATCGGCGTCTGGTCGACCGACACCACGCCCTCGTCGGCGGGGATGGACCCGTGGATCAGCGAGCTCTTGCCGGAGCCCGCGACGCCGGTGACGACGCAGAGCACGCCGAGCGGGACGTCGACGTTGACCTTCCGGAGGTTGTGGCGGTCCGCGCCGCGGATCTCCAGTTTGCCGGTCGGTTTACGGACGCTGTCCTTGAGTGACGCCCGGTCGTCGAGGTGACGGCCGGTGCTGGTGTCGCTTTCGCGCAGGCCCTCGACGGTGCCCTCGAAGCAGATGGTGCCGCCTTCGGTCCCGGCGCCGGGACCGAGGTCGACGACGTGGTCTGCGATGGCGATGGTCTCCGGTTTGTGCTCCACGACCAGCACCGTGTTGCCCTTGTCGCGCAACTGCAGGAGCAGGTTGTTCATCCGCTGGATGTCGTGCGGGTGCAGGCCGATGGTGGGCTCGTCGAAGACGTAGGTGACGTCGGTGAGGGAAGAGCCGAGGTGCCGGATCATCTTGGTGCGCTGCGCCTCCCCACCCGAAAGCGTGCCGGACGGCCGGTCCAGCGAGAGGTAGCCGAGCCCGATGTCGACGAAGGAGTCGAGGGTGTGCAGCAGCTTCTCCAGCAGCGGCGCCACCGACGGCTCCTTGAGGCCGCGGACCCAGTCGGCGAGGTCGCTGATCTGCATCGAGCACGCGTCGGCGATGTTGACCCGTTTGATCTTCGACGAGCGCGTGAGCTCGCTGAGCCGGGTGCCGTCGCATTCGGGACAGGTGGTGAAGGTGACCGCCCGGTCCACGAACGCGCGGATATGCGGCTGCATCGCCTCCCGGTCCTTGGAGAGGAACGACTTCTGGATCGTGGGCAGCAAACCCGAATAGGTCAGGTTGATACCGTCGATCTTGAGCTTGACCGGCTCCTTGTAGAGCAGGTCGTCCAGCTGCTTCTTGGTGTACTTCTTGATCGGCTTGTCCGGGTCGAAGAACCCGCAGCCGCGGAGGATGCGGCCGAACCAGCCCTCCATGGAGAAACCGGGGACCGAAAGCGCGCCCTCGTTGAGGGATTTCGTGTCGTCGTACAGGGCGGTGAGGTCGATGTCGTTGACCTTGCCCCGGCCTTCGCAGCGTGTGCACATCCCGCCGGTGACGCTGAATTCGCGGCGTTCCTTCGTGGTCCGCCCGCCCTTTTCGACGGTCACGGCACCCGCGCCGCTGATCGAGGCGACGTTGAACGAAAACGCCTGCGGCGAGCCGATATGCGGCTTCCCGATCCGGCTGAACAGGATGCGCAGCATGGCGTGGGCGTCGGTGGCGGTGCCGACCGTGGAACGCGGGTCGGCGCCCATCCGCTGCTGGTCGACGATGATCGCGGTGGTCAGGCCGTCGAGGACGTCGACCTCGGGCCGCGCCAGCGTCGGCATGAAGCCCTGCACGAAGGTGCTGTAGGTCTCGTTGATCAGCCGCTGCGACTCGGCCGCGATCGTGTCGAAGACCAGGGAGCTCTTACCCGATCCGGAGACGCCGGTGAACACCGTCAAACGTCGCTTCGGCAGCTCGACGGCGACGTTCTTGAGGTTGTTCTCGTTCGCGCCCAGTACCCGGATCAGGTCGTGGCTGTCGGCGGGGTGCTCCTCGGGCGGCTGCGGCCTCGTGGTCTTGCGCATCATGTCTCCATCCCTGATAAGGGCCGCGTGTACGGTCCGTCAGCCACTCCGGGCTCGATCTAACCAGTTTCGAGCCGCTCGTCCCCTTCGAACGTGCGATGCCCTCGCGACGATGAGCACGCTAGGTGCATCCCGGCCGTCCGCGCTTCTCGATTCCTGATCCTTCTCAAAGCAGCGGCGCGAGGAGTTGGTGAACCGGAGGCGGGGAGAGCACTGTCCACAATGGTCTCGACAGGTACCGTCACCGCGGGTGCGCGGGCGCCGGTGAAAAAGTCGGCCTCCGCAGATCTGCGGAACGCCGCTCTTGCCGTCATACTGCTTCACTTCGCCACGAACGCAGACCACGGACGAGTGCGTGATGACGCAGATCACGTGGGTGACGAATTCGGAGGGTCCTAGGGTGAAGGCAGACAAGGTGCGGGAGATCGGGGGTGCACGATGAGCGAGTTCGCGGTGAATCTGCGGGACCGGGTACGGCAGGCGAGGGAAGACGTCCGGAACGCCAGGCAGGAGTCGGACGAGGATCGGGCCCATGCCGTCGGCGCCGATCTGGCCAACCTGGAGCGGCTGGCCGCCGAACACGGCGTGGAGCTGCCTGAGCAGGCCTCGGACGACGCCAGGGCGTGACCCGGGTGCCGCCCCGGTGATCGCCCTTTGACACCCTGGGGCACGTGACCGAAAGCCTGAACCGGATCCGCGCCTTCCTGGACGGCCGCGAGCCGCCGACGCCGTGCCTGGTCGTGGACACCGACCTGGTCGCGGAGCGGGCGGCCGCGGTTTCGGCGGCGTTCCCCGGTGCGGTGATCCGGTACGCGGTCAAGGCGAATCCCGTCCCCGAGGTGCTCGACGCGGTCCTGTCGACGGGTGCGGGGTTCGACGTCGCGGGTACCGGCGAGATCGAGCTGTGCCTGTCCCGGGGTGTGGAAGCCGCGGAACTGGCCTACGGCAACACGATCAAGAAACCGGCGGACATCGCTTTCGCGTACACGCGCGGAGTCCGTGAATTCAGCACGGACTCCGCCGATGACTTGGCGAATATCGCCGAACACGCGCCCGGTTCGCTGGTTTCGGTCCGGTTGCTGCCCGGCGGCCCGGATTCGGTCACGCCGTTCGGCCACAAGTTCGGCTGTGAGCCGTCGGTGGCGGCCGCCCTGCTCCGCCAGGCCGTGGAAGCCGGGTTGCGGCCGGGGATCGCCTTCCACGTCGGTTCGCAGCAACCGGATCCGGCCGCCTGGGAGATCGGGATCGCGACCGCCGCCAAGGTGGCCGCCGACGCCGGGGTCGCCTTGGCGCGGCTCAACATCGGCGGTGGGTTCGCCACCACGCATCGGGAGCCGGTGCCGCCCTTGACGGGCTACGCGGCGGTGATCCACGCCGCGCTCGAAGAACACCTGCCGGCGCCGCGCCCGGAACTGCTCCTCGAACCGGGACGCGTGATCGTCGCCGACGCCGGTCTGATCAGGACGGAGGTCGTCCTGGTGACCACGCGTGCCGCCGCCGACGAACGCCGCTGGGTCTACCTCGACGTCGGCAGGTACAACGGAATGGCGGAGTGCGAGAACGAAGCTGTCGCATATCGGCTCGAACCCGTCGGCGTTAAAGGTCCGCAAGGACCGGTGGTCCTCGCGGGGCCGACCTGCGATGGTGACGACGTGCTGTACCAGCGGACGCCGTATGCGCTGCCGATGTCGCTGAAGGCGGGCGATCGGCTGGACATCCCGGGCACCGGTGCCTACACCGCCAGCTATTCGTCCGTCGCCTTCAACGGGATCGAGCCGTTGCGCACCTATTGTGTGGGGAGGTTCGCCGATGCAGGGTGAAGTACCGCTCGTCGGCCGGTTCGCCGGCCGCCACGTGCTCGCGGAGTTCGAGGGAATCGAGCCGTCACTGCTCGACGATCCCGTGTTCCTGAAGAAGACCCTCGCGAACGCCGTCACCGAGGCGGGGGCGACGGTCTGCGAGGTCGTTTCGCATGCCTTCGCGCCGCAAGGGGTCACGGTGCTCGCGTTGCTGGCCGAGTCGCACGCGTCCGTGCACACCTATCCGGAGATCGGCTCGGTGTTCGTGGACGTGTTCACCTGCGGTGACCGGGCCGATCCGGAACGCGCGGTCACGCTGCTGGCGAAGCTGCTGGGCGCCGTCACCGTCCGGATGTCCACTGTGGAACGAGGGGAAGGCTGAAATGGCGCAGCGGCGGATCGTCGAGCCGATGGGACCCGGGCTCACCAGGGTCTGGGACGTCGAGGAGGTGCTGTTCGAAGGCCGCACCGCCTTCCAGAACGTCCTCATCGGACGGACCGAACAGGGGATCTCCCTGTTCTGTGACGACGAACGGCAGAGCACCGAGCTGAGCCAGCTCGTCTACCACGAGGCGCTGATGATTCCCTCGCTGCTGCTCGCCGAACGTGTCGAGCGGGTGCTGATCATCGGGTCAAGTGAAGGCGTCGCGTCCGAGCTCGCGGTGGCGGCGGGGGCAGAGGTGGTCGACCACGTCGACATCGACGCCGAGGCGGTCCGGGTCTGCGCCGAGCACCTTCCCTACGGCTACACACTCGACGAACTGGCCCGCGCCGAGCGCCGGGACGGGAAGATCCGCGTCCACTACCGCGACGGCTGGGAGTTCCTCGCCGAAGCGCGGGAGCGCGGCGATCGGTACGACGTCGTCGTCATCGACCTGCCGGACGAGAACGAGGATCCCCAGGCGCAGCACAATCGGCTTTACGGCCCTGATTTCCTGGCCCGGTGCGCGGCGCTGCTCACCGACGGGGGAGTGGTCGGTTGTCAGGCAGGCTGCCCGACGCTGTGGCGCAACCAGACGTTGATCTCGTCCTGGCGCCGGTTCACCGAGTCGTTCGGAACCGTTCTCTACTACGGCTCGGACGAGCACGAATGGGCCTTCCTGAGTGGCAGGGCCGAAACTCTCGACGATCCGGGTGCGCTCGTCGCGGAAAGGATCGGCAAGGCGGGCTTCGGCCAGTCCACTATGGACGGTGAGACGCTGAGGGGGAACACGGTGCCCCCGATTTCCTTGCGACGGCACTGACGTCCGACGTTTCGGGATCGTGCCGACATCACCCGGTCGCAGTATTGCGAGGTCACAAGTAGAGGATCCTCCATCTGGTCGTTGCCCCGCTGCCCGCGGGCGGACCAGAATCGCCTTGGTGAACAGCCGGCGCACAGAACGACGCGCAGAACTCCGAGTGGGCCGGGAATCCGCCGTGTACGCGGCGTTCGCGAGCCTGACCGCCAGTATCACCGAGGATCTCGGGCCGGACCGGGTCGTGGACACGCTGTCCAGCGAATGTGTGCGCCTGCTGCCGATCGATTCGATGGAGGTCTTCCTTCCCGGCTTGAAGCTGGAGCGGTATCCGGCCGTGACGGAGGAAGGCCCCGCGCTGGAGTCGTTCGAAACCGGGCGGGACATCGCCGTCGGCGATCTGTCGTCCGCCGTCTCCCGCTGGCCCGGCTATGTCGACCGGATGGCGGGATTGGGCTATGCCGCGGTTTCGGCGCTCCCGATGCGTGCTGAAGACGAAATCGTCGGTGCCATCACCTTTCTGAGCACTCGATCCGCGGTCTTGAGCACTGAAGACCGGCGGCTGGGTCAGGCCTTGGCCGACGTCGCGTCCCTGTGCCTTGTCCAGCAACGGGAACTGCGGCACTACCGGACGCTTTCGGAGCAGTTGCAGACCGCGCTCGACAGCCGGATCATCATCGAACAGGCGAAAGGCGTCCTCGCCGAACGCTCCGGTGTCAGCGTGAGCGCGGCCTTCCAGCGCATGCGGGCCTTCGCCCGCAGTACCAACCGAAAGCTCGCCGATGTGGCACACGGGGTCGTCGACGGGGCGCTGGACACCGAGGAATTCCTTCGCCGCCGGGTGCGGTGACAACTGCCGATCCTCAGGCGGCAGTTGCCGGTAGGGTCCTTGGTCACCGGAACCCGGGACTTGTCCCGGTGAACGCGTGACCGTGCGGCCCTACGACGGGTCTCCGATTTCGGAAAGGCTTCACGCAGAGAGGATGCGTGAAATCATGGCGTTGCTGGGAAGTCTGCGGGGGAGGAACCGTTCGGTACGGCCGAGTCTGCTTCCGCTGCTGGAGTTGAGGTCGGCGGCCTTGACACTGCGGTCGGGGTACGGGCTCGCACCGACCGGGGTGGGGACAGTGTGCTTCGTCGCCGAGGGCCGTCCAGGTGAGGGCACGGACGCGGAGATCATCGCGGGACTCGCCGGGGATTCCGTCCGCCGCAACGTGGTCATCCACGACGCGCTCGGGCGGACGATCGTGCGCTGCTGGCGGGAGAACGGTGACCTCGGCTGGCTGCTCGAGGACCTCGTCGACGTCAACGACCGGCTGGCGCAGGCCGGGTTCGTGTCCTGGCTGATGCATACGACGATCAGCTTCGCCGAAGTGCGGGACATGCGTCATCCGACGCTGATGATGGTCTTCCGCCGGGAGCGCGGCACCTTCTACCCGTACGCGCCACGCGGGACCCGCGGCCGTGACCGGGCGACGGAACTGAAGATCCGCTCGTCGCTGACCCGGATCGTGCCGATGGAGGCCGACATCGGGCGGTGGCGGCCGGTCTGACCGGCGTCCGACCCCGCTTAACCGGGCGCGCCGCCGAGCCAGCCACGCAGCCGCTGGATCCGCCTGTCCCGCACGGTCCACCGCGGGAAGCGGTACCGGCGGCTCGCTCGCGCGCCGTCGTCCGCCGGAGTGGCGGCATCGTCGCGGTGGCGGAGGACGGACAGCACGTCGTCGAGCAGGGAACCACGGGAAGCAGACGCCTCGGGTTTCACCGCGACTCGTGGCAGCGTTTCGAGTTCGACGGCGAGCAGTGTCCGGAGAGCGGCGCCGTGACGGCGGATGGTCCTACCGGAACGGCGGTCGATCTCGCAGATCCTCGTGGTCACGTCCCGGTCACCCTTCCCGTGCGACGGTCCGGAGCTTGCCTTCTTCGACGATGCGGTATCGCGGGGTGGCCCGGTCACCGCCGAAGGTAGTGGCATCGAGGGCACAAAGACCCCACTCGGTACCCGGATGTGTACGGCGTGTCACGGGTTGGCGTCGAAACGGTGGGCCGTCGGCAAGCGGTGGGATAATGGCCGTCTCTCCTTCTGGGAAAAGGACTTCATGCCCTGTGCCCGCGTGGCGCCGAGGGCGCAGGCTGTCCGCGGACGGCCGCCGGTTCCGGTGGCGGGACCACGATCGACGGAGAAGGTGCATGCCGAACCCGCAGCCCATGCCCCCGGCCGCGGCCCCGATCAGGGTGCTGCTCGTCGAGGACCACAAGATGGTGGCCGAGGCTCTCGGCGCGGCCTTCGAGGAGTTCCCCGAAATCGACCTGGTGGCTTCGGTGGAGTCCCTCACGGACGGGTTGATCGCGGCCGCCGCGCACCGGCCCGACATCGTCCTGCTCGACCGGCGGCTGCCTGACGGGGACGGGATCGAGGCGATCGCCAGGCTGCGTGGTGTTTCGCCGTCGAGCCGGGTGCTCGTGCTGACCGGTGACGCGAACAGCGCCATCGTCGCCAGGATCCTGGAGGTCGGTGGAGCCGGGCTGCTGCTGAAATCGGGTCTCCTCGACGAGCTGATCACCGCGATCCGCACCGTCGCCGCCGGTGACGTCGTCATCGACCCGGAGTTGCTCAGCGGCGCGCTGGCCATGCTGGCCGGGAGTTCCGGTGCGCTCGGACCGGTGCTGACGCTGCGGGAACGGCAGGTCCTCGACCTGGTCGCCGACGGCGCGGGAACCGACCGGATCGCCGAGGAGTTACGGCTCTCGCGCAATACCGTGCGGAATCACGTGCAGCGGATACTGGTGAAGACCGGCACCCATTCGAAACTCGAAGCGGTGGCGCACGCCCGCCGGAATGGCCTCCTCGAACGGCCGTAGCGCCGAGGCGCCACGGGGTGCCAAGCTGCAGTATGGCCAAGCTGCCATCGGACCCGGCGCCTGATCATCGCAATGCTGTGCTCTTCGAGTTGTTCGTGCACAGCGTCGTCGACTACGCCATTTACATGCTGGACGTCGACGGCAACGTGATCAGCTGGAACCCCGGCGCGGAACGGATCAAGGGGTATTCCGAACAAGAGATCCTCGGCCGTCCGTTCGCCGTCTTCTACACCGAGGACGACGTCGCCGACGGGAAGCCCGCCGCGGAACTGCTCATCGCGGCCGAGGTGGGCAGCCACGAAGACGAGGGCTGGCGTGTGCGGCGCGGCGGGGAACGGTTCTGGGCCAACACCGTGCTCACCGCGCTGCGCGACCGGCGCGGGGAACTCGTCGGTTTCGGCAAGGTGACCCGCGACCTCACCGAACGCCGGAGAACGGAACAGGAAAGAAACGGGCGGCGGCAGGCTTTCGCCCATTTGGTCAGGGCACAGGAAACCGAACGCCGTCGTATCGCGTGGGATGTTCACGACGATTCCATTCAATCGATGATCGCGGTGAGCATGCGCATGCAGATGCTCGCCGCGCAACGGCGCGATTCCGCGATGATGCAACTCGACGAAGCGATCCAAGGCGCCATCCGGCGGTTACGGATCCTGGTCGCCCAGTTGAGGCCGCCGGCGTTGAACGACGAGGACCTCGTGGAGTCCGTCCGGGACTACCTCGACGAGGTCGTCGCGGGCTGGGGACTGGACTGCGCGCTGGACCACGATTTCACCGCGAAACCACCACCGGAACTCGTCCTCACCGCGTTCCGGATCATTCAGGAAGCTCTGGTGAACGTGCGCAAACATGCCGACGCCACCACGGTCACGGTCTCACTGACCGGATCCGACGGCGGGCTGCTGGGAAAGGTGGCCGACAACGGGAAAGGAATGAAGGGAAGCGGCCCCAGCACGTACGACGTGGTGTCGGGTGAGCACATCGGAATGGCATCGATGCGCGAACGCGCCGAGGCGGCGCAAGGCTGGTTCAGGGTTTCCAGTAAGCCGGGTACCGGCACGTCGGTGGATTTCTGGATCCCGCTCGCCGGAACCGGACCCATCCGGCGCTGACGGTTCCCCCGGACCCGGGGAACCCCGAACAAAGGAGACACCTCGATGCCGGCACTCGACGACGAGGGTCTCCAGAGGCTGTTGGAAGGGCTGAAAGCCGTCCGTGACGGCGATTTCAGCACCAGGCTGCCCCAGGTGGACGACGTCCTGATGGGCGAAATGGCGGTGGTGTTCAACGGGATGGTCGACCAGCTGGCGCTGTTCACCTCCGAAGTCACCCGCGTCGCGCGCGAGGTCGGGACGGACGGCAAGCTCGGCGGCCAGGCCGCGGTGCCTTCGGTTTCGGGCACCTGGAAGGACCTCACCGACTCGGTGAACGCGATGGCGGGCAATCTGACCGGCCAGGTCCGCGACATCGCCGAGGTCGCGACGGCGGTGGCGAAAGGTGATCTGTCGCAGAAGATCACCGTCGACGTCAAAGGCGAGATGCTCGAACTGAAGAACACGATCAACACGATGGTGGATCAGTTGTCGTCGTTCGCCGATGAGGTCACCCGGGTCGCGCGTGAGGTGGGCAGCGAGGGACGTCTTGGCGGGCAGGCGGAGGTTCCCGGGGTGGCCGGGACGTGGCGGGATCTGACGACGTCGGTGAACTTCATGGCGGGCAACCTCACGGATCAGGTTCGTTCGATCGCCGAAGTGACCACCGCGGTGGCGAAAGGCGACTTGTCGCAGAAGATCACGGTGGACGCGCGGGGTGAGATCCTCGAACTGAAAAACACGATTAACACGATGGTCGATCAGCTGTCGTCGTTCGCGGACGAGGTCACCCGAGTGGCGCGCGAGGTCGGTACCGAAGGCGCGCTCGGCGGCCAGGCCCAGGTTCCCGGGGTGGCCGGGACGTGGCGGGATCTGACGACGTCGGTGAACTTCATGGCGGGCAACCTCACCGCGCAGGTGCGCTCCATCGCGCAGGTGGCGACGGCGGTGGCGAAGGGCGATCTGTCGCAGAAGATCACGGTGGACGCGCGGGGTGAGATCCTCGAACTGAAGAACACGATCAACACGATGGTCGATCAGTTGTCGTCGTTCGCGGACGAGGTCACGCGTGTCGCACGCGAGGTCGGCACGGAAGGGCGGCTGGGTGGTCAGGCGGATGTGAAGGGTGTGTCGGGCACGTGGAAGGGCCTGACGGAGTCGGTGAACGTCATGGCCGACAATCTGACCGATCAGGTCCGCTCGATCGCCGAAGTCACCACAGCGGTCGCGAAAGGCGATCTCTCACAGAAGATCCGCGTCGACGCGCGGGGCGAGATCCTGGAACTCAAGGACACGATCAACACGATGGTCGGCCAGCTGTCGTCGTTCGCGGACGAGGTCACGCGTGTCGCACGCGAGGTCGGCACGGAAGGGCGGCTGGGTGGTCAGGCGGATGTGAAGGGTGTGTCGGGCACGTGGAAGGGCCTGACCGAGTCGGTGAACGTCATGGCCGACAACCTCACCGATCAGGTCCGCTCCATCGCCCAGGTCGCGACCGCGGTGGCTCGCGGCGATCTGTCGCAGAAGATCACCGTCGAGGCCAAGGGCGAGGTCGCCGCGCTCGCACAGACGATCAACACGATGGTCGACACGCTGTCCGCGTTCGCGGACGAGGTCACCCGCGTGGCGCGCGAGGTCGGCACCGAAGGCATCCTCGGCGGGCAGGCGCGTGTGCCGAACGTCGCCGGCACCTGGAAGGACCTCACCGACAACGTCAACTCGATGGCGAACAACCTCACCGGCCAGGTCCGCAACATCGCCCAGGTGACCACCGCCGTGGCGCAGGGCGACCTGTCCCGCAAGATCGACGTCGACGCGCGGGGCGAGATCCTGGAACTCAAGACCACCATCAACACGATGGTGGATCAGCTGTCCGCGTTCGCCGCCGAGGTCACCCGCGTCGCGCGTGAGGTCGGCAGCGAAGGACGTCTTGGTGGCCAGGCGGAGGTCGAAGGCGTTTCGGGCACCTGGAAACGGCTCACCGAGAACGTCAACGAACTCGCCGGGAACCTCACCCGCCAGGTGCGGGCGATCGCCGAGGTGACCAGCGCGGTCGCGACCGGCGACCTCACCCGGTCGATCTCCGTCGAGGCGCAGGGCGAGGTCGCCGAGCTGAAGGACAACATCAACGCGATGGTCCAGTCGCTGCGTGAGACGACGCGGGCGAACGAGGAACAGGACTGGCTCAACAGCAACCTCGCGCGGATCTCCGGCCTGATGCAGGGACACCGGGACCTGCGAGTGGTGGCTTCGCTCATCATGAACTACCTGACCCCGCTGGTCGGCGCGCAGCACGGCACGTTCTTCCTCACCGAGGCGAGCGAGAACGGGACCAAACTGAGGCTGATCACGAGCTACGGGCACAGCGAGGACGTGGACATCCCGGTGGAGTTCGCGATGGGTCAGTCGCTCATCGGGCAGGCGGCCCAGACGAAGAAGGCGATCGTCGTCGACCGGACACCGCCGGGCTTCGTGCGGATTTCCTCCAGCCTCGGTTCCGCGCCGCCGGTGAACTTGATCGTGCTGCCGATCATCTTCGAGGATCAGGTGCTCGGCGTGATCGAGCTGGCGTCGTTCGGTGAATTCACCGCCGTCCGCAAGGATTTCCTCGAACAGCTGATGGAGACCATCGGCGTCAACGTCAACACCATCATCGCCAACGCGCGGACCGACTCCCTGCTCGAGGAATCCCAGCGGCTGGCCGAGGAACTGCAGGCCCGTTCCGAAGAACTCCAGGCACAGCAGGCGAAACTTCAGGTGTCCAACGCCGAACTGGAGGAGAAGGCCGAACTGCTGGCACAGCAGAACCGCGACATCGAGGTGAAGAACTTCGAGATCGAGCAGGCGCGGCAGGAGATCGAAGAACGCGCGCGGCAGCTGGCGCTGGCGTCGAAGTACAAGTCCGAGTTCCTCGCCAACATGTCGCACGAACTGCGGACGCCGCTGACCAGCCTGCTGATCCTCGCCGGTGTCCTGTCACAGAACTCGACCCAGAACCTGACGCCGAAACAAGTCGAGTTCGCCAAGGTCATCCAGTCGGCGGGTACGGATCTGCTGCAGCTGATCAACGACATCCTCGACCTGTCGAAGGTCGAGGCGGGCAAGATGGACATCCACCACGAGCCGTTCCCGCTGCGTCAGCTGCTCGACTACGTCGGCACGACGTTCCGCCCGCTGACCGCCGAGAAGGGCCTGGACTTCCAGGTGACGGTGGAGCCGAACGTGCCGGAACTGCTGTTCACCGACGAGCAGCGGCTGCGGCAGGTACTGCGGAACCTGCTGTCGAACGCGGTCAAGTTCACCGAAGACGGCAGCGTCGAACTGCGGGTCAAACTGGTCGACACGATCGTTTCGCCATCGGCGGACGGCCACGAGACCCTGGTCGCGTTCAGCGTGATCGACACCGGGATCGGGATCGCGGAGGAGAACCTGGAGTCGATCTTCGGCGCGTTCCAGCAGGCCGACGGCACCACCAGCCGTAAATACGGCGGGACCGGCCTCGGCCTCTCGATCAGCCGTGAGGTCGCCTACCTGCTCGGCGGTGAGATCCGGGCGGACAGCGTGCTGGGCACCGGCAGCACCTTCACCCTCTACCTGCCGGTGGCCCGGTTCACCGCGGCCGCGGCGGCGGGAGAGTCCATTTTGGACAATGTCGGGGCGAACGGGGCGGAACGCCGGGTTTTGGTGGTGGAAAGCGAACAGAACAGCCTGCTGACCCTGCTCGCCCGCGGCGTCGCCGCCGATGTCGCCGACAGCCACGGTTCGGTCCACGTCCGTGCCGTCGCCAATCCGGCCGAGGCGTTCGAGGAACTGAAACGCGACAGCTACCGCTGCGTCGTACTCGACACCAGCATTCCCGGCACGAGCGCGCTGACGTTCCTCAAACGCCTGGTCGAAGGGCCGGATCCGGTCGAGGTCCCGGTGCTGGCGCACGCGAGCCGCAAGCTCAGCGCGGCGCAGGACCGGCTGCTGCAGGGGCACGCGCGGGTGCACCCCGTCGAACTGCTGCCGTCACTGGACATGCTGCGGGAACGCATCATGCTGCACATCTCGGCGAGCGAACTCGAAGGCATCCTGCCGCTGATGCACCAACCCGAAGGGCCTCCGGTGACCCCCGAGGCGACGGCGGAGGTCGCCGACCGGCCTGTCACACCGAGGCGGCTGGAAGGGCGCAAGGTCCTGCTCGTCGACGACGACGCCCGCAACGTGTTCGCGATCGCCGGGATGCTCGAACTGCACGGGCTGTCGGTCGTGCACGCCCCCAACGGGCGCAAAGGGATCGACGAACTGCTGTCCGACGACGGCATCGACCTCATCCTGATGGACGTGATGATGCCGGAGATGGACGGCTACGCGACGACGGCGGCGATCCGCGAGATGCCGAAGTTCGCCGGGCTGCCGATCATCACGGTGACGGCGAAGGCGATGGAAGGAGACCGCGAGAAGAGTCTCGCCGCCGGGGCGAGCGACTACGTCACGAAACCCGTGAACACGGCGGAACTGCTGGCCTGCATGGAGCGCTGGCTTTCGGATTGAGCGGCCTACGCCGTCCCGTTGGCGCTGTTCGCGCACAGACGGCGGATGGCGGCGATGATCTCGGTGTTGGGGCTTCCCTTGACGAGGTACTCGGTGACACCGGCGGACGCCATCTGGGCGATGGACCGGGTGTCGCTGTGCGCGGAGAACGCCATCAGCCGGGTGTGGGGTACACGCCGCCGGATCTCCCTTGCCATCCAGGCGCCGCCTCCGCCGGGGATCCGGACGTCCAGGACGGCGACCTCCGGTACCAGCGACTCCGCGAGCGCGACCGCTTCGCCCGCGTTGAGCGCGATGGCGACCACCTCGATGTCGGGCTCGGTCTCCAGTAGGGCGCGCAGGGCGTCACCGATGACCGGGTTGTCGTCCGCTACTAGCACCCGGAGTCTGGGGGGCTGCGTTCGGTTCATGACCAAGTCCGTGCCCGCGGTGTCTGCGGCGCCGGTGGTGGTCGCGGGCCCCCCGCCGAGCATGGCGTGACTCAGCAAGAGACCCGGCCGGCGCCCTCGCTTGTCTGCTCGACGAGTGTCCTCGCGACGTCATGGATCTTCATGTTGTTGTTACGGCAGAACGAGCGCAGTAGTTCGAACGCCGAATCGATGTCGATCTGGTATCGCTCGGCGAGAACCCCCTTCGCCTGTTCGATGGGGAGCCGATGATCCAAGGCGTATTGGAGTTGTTCGGCCTTGGCCCGGTAGAGACGGACGCGATCGCGCAGGGTGACAAGCTCGTCGGCCGGGTCTGGGGCGCCGGACGAGGAAGCCGGCGAAAGCGTGCTCTCGGACATGGGGCGATCGTGGCAGCGACGGTGGATCCCCGGAAGAAGAGAACGTCCTGACTCGAATGATGCAAATGAACCTGGTCCCGACGGCGGGCACTCGAACGGGCGGCAAACAGGGCCCTTTGGCCGGTCGCAGTGACCGGTCGTGCACCGTACCCTCGGTGCCGAGGAGGGAAACCGTGGAGGTCCGAATGCTCCGGGTGTTTCTGGTCGACGACCACGAGGTGGTCCGCCGTGGGGTCGCGGACATGCTCGAAGAGGACGCCGGTCTGTGCGTTGTCGGCCAGGCGGCGACGTTTTCCCAGGCACTGGCGCGGATTCCGGCTATGCGGCCGGACGTCGCGGTGCTCGACGTGCGGCTCCCGGATGGCAACGGCGTCGAACTCGCGCGCGAGCTGCGCTCGAAGATGCCCGAACTGAAATGCCTGATGCTCACGTCCTACACCGACGAGCAGGCGATGCTGGACGCGATCATGGCAGGCGCGAGCGGTTACGTCATCAAGGACATCCGGGGGATGGACCTGGTGGCCGCGGTCAAGGAGGTCGGCGCCGGCCGGTCGTTGCTGGACGCGCGCGCCGCCGCGACGCTGATGGCGAAGTTCCGTGACGACGCGGCGAAGAAGGGCCCGCTCGCCGGGCTTTCGGAGCAGGAACGCACCTTGCTGGAGTTGATCGGCGAGGGACTGACCAACCGGCAGATCGCCGAGCGGATGTTCCTGGCCGAGAAGACGGTCAAGAACTACGTGTCGCGGCTGCTGACGAAACTCGGGATGCAGCGGCGTACCCAGGCGGCCGTACTGGCCACGGAGCTCCGGCGTCCTTGAGGTCGCCCTCAAGCGGTCAGGCGGAGACGAGTGTTTCGAGCAGGACGTCTTCGAGCGGGCGGCGTGGCGTCCACGGCAGGGGTGCGCCGTGGCCGACGCGGAGCAGGACCTGTGGCCACACCCCGCAGCCGAGGAGACGGCGAAATTCGGCGCGTGCCGAGGGGACCAGTACCGGCGGCGAGATGAACGACGTGTCCAGCCCCGCGCCGGTCGCCGTGAGCAGAACCCGCTGCAAGGCCTGGCCGACCTGCAACCGGTCGAGGCGTCCGTCGGAGAACGAGCCGATCACCACCACCAGTGGGTCCGGCCGAGAGCCGTCGCCGTCGGTCCCGAACTCCTCCAGCAGCCAGCCTTCGTCCGTGGGGGAGCCGTCGGTCGCGTAGGACGGCACACCGTCGCGGACCTCGCCGCCCCGGTGCGTCCAACGGCCGAGTTCGGCGACGAAGGCCGGATCGGCGAGCTGGTCCAGCCGTGCGCTGGCGGAGAGATCACGCAAATGGCGGCACTGGACGGCGTCGAGGCTCGGCAGCCACGCGTGTTCGAGTTCGGTGGCGTGGCGCAGCTTGGTGAGGGTGGACCGCGGGATGGCCGTGGGCAGGAACGGTCTTCGATTGGTCCGGCGGCGGGGGATGGCCCGCGCGAGCCGGACGACCTTCGGATCGGGGGTGCGTTCGGCGAGCGGGCGGACGACGGCCAGCAGGTCGGGGTCGGCGCGGCTCGGCATCAGGGTGGTCGCGGGATGGAACCCCAACGCGTGGATCGCTGTCCGGAGAGTGAAGAGGGCGGCGCCGCACGAGATGACGAGCTCCCGCCCGTCCGGATCCGTGACCGGTAACATACGGCGCGGATCGGCGTGGAGTTCGATCCCGGTGGAGGTGCACCGGAAGAGCCATGGCTGGGTGTTGTGCGTCGACGGGGCCAGCATGGCCGACCGGAGGACGCAATTCACCTGATCGGAGTTCAAGCGCCCGACCTTGGTGACTTGTATGGTCATGGTTTCCCCTCGCCGCCGCGCCAAGGGCGTTGCAGGTAGGTGTCTCGGTGAGACGGTCCCGCCTGCGGTGCGGTGCCGGAAGAGGAGAAAGTCCCCACGGCCGCGAGTCGTCCCGATCTTCGGAGGCGGAGCACGATGTCGGCTCAGGGCCGGTTCGGCGGAAGTGACGACCGGAACACCGGCGCGCTGTCCCAGGTGAGGGTTCGCGAAGTGCTGCGGGACCTCCAGGACCGCATCGAACGGCTCATCGGCACCCGCGACAAGATGGACGGCCTGCTCGAAGCGGTGCTCGCCGTCGCGTCCGGACTGGAACTGGACGCGACGCTGCGCCGCATCGTGCGGGCCGCGATCGACCTCGCCGAGGCGGGCTACGGCGCGCTCGGGGTGATCGCGGACGACGGTTCGCTCGCCGAGTTCGTCTATCTCGGCATCGACGGCGAGACCGAACAGCGGATCGGGCGTCTGCCGAAGGGCCACGGACTGCTGGGTTTCGTCATCGACGAGGCGAAACCGGTGCGGCTGGCCGACATCTCCCGGCATCCCGCGTCGGTCGGGTTCCCGCCGTGTCATCCGCCGATGCGCTCGTTCCTCGGAGTGCCGATCCGGGTGCGCGACGAGGTGTTCGGGAACCTCTACCTCACCGAAAAACAAGGCGAGAGTTTCACCGACGACGACGAGGTCGTCGTGCAGGCGCTCGCCGCGGCGGCCGGGATCGCGATCGAGAACGCCCACCTTTACGAGAAGGCCCGCGTCCGCCAGCAGTGGCAGGCCGCCACCAGCGAGGTGACCACGGAACTGCTGGGTGGCACCGATCCGGTCGACGCGCTCAACCTGATCGCCAGCCGGGCACTGGAACTGACCGGCTCCGACCTCACACTGCTCGCCCTACCCGGTTCCGGCAGGCTCGACGTCAGCCCGGACGGCGGGGACGAGTCCGGCGAACTGACCGTCGCGGTCTGTGCCGGCGCCAGATCGGCGGAGCTGACCGGCGCGCGGATCAGCGTCGCCGCGTCGCTGCCGGGAGCGGTCTATCGCGACCGGACGCCACGCAGTGTGCCGGAACTGGTGCTGGGCGACGAAGGGGAGTTTCGGCTCGGTCCGACACTGGTGGTGCCGCTGCGGGCGCGCGAACGCACGTCCGGGGTTCTGATGGCGGTGCGGAACCCGGGCTCGGTCCCGTTCGAACTCGCGCAGCTGCCGGTGGTGGCGTCGTTCGCCGACCAGGCCGCGCTGGCGCTCCAGCTCGCCGCGCGGCAACGCACCGCCAGGGAACTCGACGTGCTGGCCGACCGCGACCGGATCGCCAGGGATCTGCACGATCACGTGATCCAGCGGCTGTTCGCGGTCGGTCTCGCCCTGCAGGGCACGCACCGCCAGGCGGAGTCGCCGGAACTGCGACAGCGGCTCGGCGAGAGCATCGACCAGATGCACGAGATCGTCCACGAGATCCGCACGGCGATCTTCGATCTCCACGGCGGTGAAGCGGCCGAACGGGGCGTGCGGCTACGGCATCGCCTTTACGACTCGATCACCGAACTCACTGACGACACCTCGACGCATCCGACGGTCAGCCTGTCCGGGCCACTCGACTCGATCCCGCTGCCGTTCGCCGAACACGCGGAGGCGGTGGTGCGGGAGATGGTCGGCAACGTCGTCCGGCACGCGGCGGCGAGCAGTGTTTCGGTGAGTGTCGCGGTGAAGGACAACGTCCTGCGGATCGTGGTCGCCGACGACGGGACCGGCATCGACGGAGCTTCCACGATTTTCGGCGGGCTGCGGAATCTCCGCGAGAGGGCGGCGACGGCGGGCGGCATTTTCCGTTTGGAGGCAAGAGAAGAGGGCGGTACCCGGGTCGAGTGGTCCGCCCCCTTGCGTTGATCTCGGGTCAGTTCGTGGCCAGCGCGGTGAGCACCCCGTCGACGTCGGAGGCGACGGTCTCCAGCAGTTCCGCGGTGAGGTCCGAAAGCGCCCGCGCCACCGCGAGATAGGAGCCGACTTGGGAGATCGCGCTCTCTCTCAGCCCGATGTGTGCCATTCCGACACCGACGAACTCGCCTCCGTCCTCCAGCCGGAGCAACGCTTCCGCGCGAACGCGGTATTGGCTGTGCTGCAAGGAAACGTCAATGGTCCATTTGCCGGTGTTGTCGGTCATCGTCGGCTCCGTTCCGGTCATCGAGACTCCCCATCGGCGCGTCCCGCCGGATACCCCGGGCGAGGTCGGGCCAATCCCCCATCTCGTGGCCATCAGGGTTTCGGCTCACCGCCATCCGCCGGTCATCCGGGACGGATTCAGTCTGTGTATGAAGATCATGCGGAAATCCTTGGTGGCGATGCTCGTCGCCGGTCTCTCGCTCGCGGCGTCCGCGCCCGCGGTGGCGGACGCTCGCGATCGCGGCTCGATCGTCATCACCGAGCAGGCGTCGAAACGAATCCTGGTGCTGCCCGCCGACCGCGCGTCCTGGCAGAATCGGAAGATCAGCTGGGCGTGGGCACCGAATTCCGCCAACGGGCTGGCGGACCTCGCCGGCTCGTGGAGCAACCCGAGTGACGCGAAGCTCGCCGAGCGGAACGGCGAGAAGTACTTGCTCACGTCGGCGTCCGGCGGCTTCGTGGCCGTCGTGCCGTATCCGGCTGGGGACAAGGCTTATTGGGCGGCGAACGTCGGCGGGCCCGCGAATCCGCACAGTATCGAACTACTGCCGGACGGGAACGTCGCGGTCGCGGCCAGTACCGGCGGCTGGGTGCGGATCTACACCGCTTCGCAGGGGCAGCGCTCTACGAACTACGCCGAGTACCCGCTTGTTGGGGCGCACGGCGTGGTGTGGGACGCCGGCCGGAACGTGCTGTGGGCGCTGGGCACCCACGCGCTGGTCGCGCTGAGCGTCGGCGGGACACCCGCCGCACCGGTGGTCACCGAGCGGCGGTCCGTGCCGCTGCCGAGCAAGGGCGGCCACGACCTCCAGCCGGTTCCGTATCGGCCCGACCTGCTGTGGGTGACCACGGAATCGGCCGTGTACCAGTTCGGGAAGACGAGTGGCGGGTTCAGCAGGCACTACGCGGGTGCGCGGCAGATCGACCAGCCGGACGTGAAGAGTGTGACGACGAATCCCCGGACCGGGCAGGTCCTGACGGCTTCGATCCAGGAGGGGCATCTCTGCACGTGGTGCACGGACACCGTCCGGCTGGCCTTTCCACGCGCCGAGCTGGCGCTGCACGGCGCGTGGATCTACAAGGCCCGCTGGTGGATCGGTTGAGCTTGTACTTCGGTGGTTCCGTGTCGGTACCGGCCGTTCGGGGGGCTACCCGGCCGGTACCGACACACCAGAGAAGAGGGGATGCCGCCGCGACAATGACGGCTGGCGGCGTCTTTCACCTGACCGAGTGAACTGGGCGGTTCGGCGGGCGCCTTTGACCCATTCGGGGTATGTGCCTCACCCGAGGAAGGCCTGAAGTTCGTCGATGACCGTCCGTGGCTGTTCTTCGGCGACAAAGTGGCCGGAACCGGAGACCTTCCGCACCCGGACGTCCACCGCCTTGGACGGCAGGACCGCGGTGAAGTAGTCGTAGTTCAGTTCCGACGCCAGCCCCAGCATCGGCGCGGCGATCTTCCCGTAGGCCTTCTGGTCCTCGATGTCCTTGCCGAACGCCTGATACCAGCCGTTGCCCGCCCGGATCGCGTCCGGACGGTCGTACGCGGCGGCGTAGATCGCCCGGTCGCGGCCACCGATCGAGGCCGGGTCGGCCAGCAGATGGTCGAACATCCAGTCGACGAGAAGTCGTGACCGGCCTGCCAGCAACTGTTCTGGCAGCGTGGCGACCTGGTTGAAGGCAAACCACCAGACGTTGAACGGCTGTCCGGGCGGGGCCAGCATCGGGAGCTGGTACAGGCTTTCGTCGGGGTGCGAGACATCCATCAGCGTGACGGTCTTCGTCGCCTCCGGGTGGTTGGCGGCAAAGCTGAACGCGACCATCGCGCCGATGTCGTGCCCGGCGATATGCGCCTGCCGGTAGCCCAGTGAGTGGACCAGTTCGAGGATGTCGCGGGCCATCGTCTTCTTGTCGTACCCGCTCTGCGGCTTGCCGGAGCCACCCATGCCGCGCAGGTCGACCGCGATCACGCGGTACCGCTTCGCCAGCGTGGGCATGATCGCGCGGTACTGCCACCAGGTCTCGGGCCAGCCGGGCAGCAGAATCAGCGGCTCACCGCGGCCACCCGCGACGTAATGCAGCTGGACGCCGTTGACCTGGGCGTACGCGCTGCGGAAGCCACCGGGCAGGGATCGGGCGAGTTCCGCGTCGCCGGGCGCGGACGGCTGCCCGGCCTCGGCGACGCCACCCGAGGCGACCAGCGCGGCCGCGGCACCCGCGCCGAGGGTGAGCATGGACCGGCGGTTGAGGAAGGAGCGGCTGTCTTCGGTCATGCCTTGATACTGGCTCGTTCACGAGGGCGGCCGTGAGCGGTGATTTCGCCAACCGGCGTCGGTTTCAGGACAGCATGGGTTCGAGGACGCCGAACGTCTCGCGGTAAGCCATCGGGGTGACGCCGACCTGCCGCCGGAAGTGCGGCCGGAGGGCGGCGGCGGAGGAGAACCCGCAGTGCCGGGCGATCTCGTCGACCGGGAGGCAGGTGGATTCGAGCAGTTGCCGCGCGCGGATGACGCGCTGGTGGGTGAGCCAGAGGCCGGGAGCGGCGCCGGTGATCTCGCGGAACCGGCGGTCGTAGTTGCGTCTGCTCATGAGCGCCCGTCTGGCCAGTTCGTCGACCGGGAGCGCGGTGTCCAGCCGGGTGAGCGCCCAGGTCATCGTCTCCGAGACCGGGTCGTCTTCGTCGGGTTCGGGCATCGGCGATTCGATGTACTGCGCTTGCCCACCAGGCCGGTGCGGTGGGACGACCATGCCCTTGGCCAGCCGGTTCGCCACCTCGGCACCACACCAAGACCGGATCAGATGCAGGCCGAGGTCCATCCCGGAGGCGCCACCACCCGCGGTCAGGATGTCGCCGTCGTCGATGTAGAGGACCGACGCGTCCAGCCGGACCGCCGGGAAGCGGGCCGCGAGCAGCGGCGCCATCGCCCAATGCGTGGTCGCCGGGCGGCCGTCGAGCAGCCCCGCCGCGGCCAGCACGAAAGCACCACTGCACAACCCGGCCACGCGGGCACCCCGGGCGTGCGCTGTGCGCAGTGCCTCCAGCGCCTCTTCCGGCGGATCCTGCGACGGCGATCGCCAGTTCGGGACCAGCACGAGGTCCGCGTCCCTGATCGCGTCGAGGTCCTCCGGGACCGGGACGGTCAGGCCGCCGCCACGCAGGGCGGCGTCCGGTTCACCGCCGACGACCCGGATCTCGAGGCCGGGGAGTTCCCCGAACTGCGAGGCCATGTCGAAGACGCCGAACGCGAAGGACATCGCGCCGAGCGACGCCCCGTCGAAGATCACGACGACCAGCCGTTTCATGTCCGCGAGTCTAGAGTCCGATGAGGACGGTGAACTGGCGAAACGGTAGATTCGCCGCACGCTCGACCGTTGTCCGGGGGAAGGGAACACCGATGTCTTATCCGCAGGGTCCCCACGGGCCGCAGGGTCCGCAGTGGGGTCAGCCGCATCCGGGGCAGCAGCCGTATCCGCAGCAGAGCTATCCCCAGCAGCAGTACCCGCCGCAGCAGGGCTATCCGCCGCCCGGCTACGGCGGCCCGCAGTTCCCGGGTCAGCAGCCGCCGCCGAAGAAGGGCAACGGCCTGATGATCGGTCTCATCGCCGGTGGCGGCGGGCTGGTGCTGGTCATCTTCGTGATCCTTGCCTTCGTGGCGCCCGGATTCCTGGTGAGCGACAGCAAGTCCTCGTCGTCGGCGAGTGCCACCCAGACGCCGCTCAGCCTCGACTGGGGCCCGGTCCTGGCAGGCAAGTTCATGCTCGCGGTATTCGGCGATGAGGCCGACAAGGCCGCCGAGTCCGCCTGCGCGGACTCCAAAGAGAAGGTCAGGGCGGCCGCGAAGGCCTTCGGCGATCAGAACGCGTCGCTCACCGCGAAGGACCCGAGGCAGGCCGGTCCGGACCTGATCGTCCTGACCATGTCCGGAACGCTGAACTACGAAACCGAGTTCACCGCGACCATGGAGGTCCGGCGGGAAAGCGGCGACAAGTACTGCATTTCGTCCGTCTCGCCGCTTCCGCCGCCTGCCTGAGCCACTCGGGGTCGTGAGTGTTTTGGGTCCTTAGAGCCAAGACTGTCTTGAGTAGCTACTGGATTTGACTGCGGGGCTGATCGTGGGTCAAGTTCGTGAATGTCTCCCTGCCTAGGTACGTGAAGGCCCCCTTCCTGTACCTAGGCGCAAGGAAGGGGGCCTTCCTGTACCTCAGGCGAGCAACGGGGCGCCGGTACCGAGCG